>NZ_JBVPQK010000248.1:0-3885 GCF_058197115.1 Bifidobacterium sp. POST2/T3 (B1) | reverse complement strand
CCAGGAGAACAAGGTCAAGCGTCTGGGCGAGGAGGCCTCCAGGCCCCACCGCATCCACCGCAAGCTGACCCGCTGAAAAGAGCAGATCACAAAGAGAGTAAGGGGCCGAGGAGAAGCATGAGCACCGAGGATGAGCCACTGGCTCGAGCCATCGCTGCGCTGAATCTGCAGGAACAGCAGCACACCGACGGCCGTTCCAGCTTTCGGGGCGACTCGCTGGACTTTCCCACAGGTCGCCTTTATGGGGGCCAGCTGCTGGGACAGGCCATCATAGCCGGCGGACGGACAGTGCCCGAAGGCCGACTGCCACACTCGATGCATGCCTACTATCTGCGCACTGGACTCCTGGATCAGGACGTTCAAGCGGAAGTCGAGACCATCCGCGACGGGCATTCCTTCTCCTCCAGACGAGTTGATCTGCACCAGGGGGAACGGACCATCCTCAGCGCCCTGCTCTCCTATCAACAGGTCGGCCAGGAGGGTGTCCGCTATGACGACCCCATGCCCACGGGTCTGCCTGATCCGGAGGATTTGCCTGGCTCCCGGGAACTGATGGAACCCTATGCCGGCCAATCCCCCTTCGCTGACTACTACGCCCATCAGAGCCCCTTCGACATGCGCCATGTAGGCGGCACGGTCCTGCTGGACGATGCGGATGATGCAGAAAACGGGAATTCCAGGGATGACAGCAGGAGTCGCCAGGCCGTTTGGAGCCGCACCCAGGGAAGGGCCGACCTGGACCCGCTGATGCGCCGGGCCCTGCTGGCCATGGAATGCGATCAAATCATGATGGAGCCCGCCCTGCGTCGTGCCGGACTGAGCATGACCACCCCGGGGATTTCCTTCGCCTCCATCGACCATGCCATGTGGTGGTACCAAGATCTAGACCCCTGCGACTGGCACTGCTTCATTCAGGAGTCCCCAGTAGCCGACCACGGCCGCAGCCTGTGCCTAGCCAAGGTCTACAACCGTAGGGGAGAATTGGTAGCCTACATGGTTCAGGAAGCCATGATTAGGGTGCCCAAAGACTGAGCTTCCACTAGGTCATCGAGTATTCTCACAGCAAAGGATCAACAGCCTGGTCGGCAGCAAGCCGACCAGCTTCAGGAATGTCCTCAGCACCGCCTTGGACGCTGTTCGGCGGTGTCTTTTACTTGAATCGGCTTTTATCTTCGCCCTGTCAGCGGTATCGGCCGCGTCGGCCATGGGTCTGCGTGAGGACTTGCGCCGATCGGGATTCTCAGGGCCGTCGTCCGGAGGCAGTTGGCAGAGCCACTCCCCCACAGCTCCGGCCACCACATCGATCAGACAGACAAGGGAGGCCACCAGGCACTCCTGCATGACCCGTGTGTAATAGGGCGCGCCTGCATGACCCATGCTGATCAGCGCCTGACTGCCATACCAGCCCAACAGGGCGGCACAGGCAACGCCCAAGGCCTTGCTCATGATCAGCACATTGACCGCGAAGCGCAAATCCATCTCCTTGCGGTCTCCCTTGGCGTAGCGATGCACCTGGAAGGCCATGATCAGGATGGCCACCCCAAGCAGGAAAAGCAGCACACTGACCAGCCAGGGAACCCCCATGAGGTCCGTCCTGGTGGACATGCCGAGTTCTGATATACCGGCACCTCCCATCAAACCCAGGATCAGGGCGACCAGGTAGTGCACGAGCGGGGTGCGGCGGGCCCTCATGACAACCCGTCCAGAATCCAGTCCTCCGAGACCAGGCTGATGCGATCACGGTCAGGAGCACGGTTGGACAGGCTTGCCAGACAGGATCCGCCAGCCCCAGGCAGGCAGTGTTCAGGCTCCAAATAAGCCCAGGGAATCAAAATGCGCGATGGCGCATCAGCAGCCAGCAGAGGCGGATGGTCCTGCGAAGACAGAACCGAACCGTCCAATGTCTCCACTTCCACTACATCGGCATCCAGTCCACCCATCTGTCTGATAGGAGCGGCCACCATGTCCAAGGCCGACCGCAACTCCTCCAGACTTAGCGGCGTCTGCAGAATAACCACGGCCGATAGGCGCTGATCCCCCTGATCGTCACGGTAGGCATATAGGGGCGAGATGCCAACCAGCTGACTGCCAGGGATCCCGTCAAGGGCTGCAAGAGCACGGAGCATGGTCAGCCGGTCGGTTCCCGATGCCCCTTCCAGCGCAATCACATCACGCATCAGGAGGCCTTGCGGTTGAGCGCCTTCAACAGTCGACTGACTGGACACCTCGTTATCATTCTCCAGATCTGAGGACAGGTCGTTCTGCGTAGAAGAGGTCACAGGATGACGCAATCGCGCCTGCGCCGCATGAACAGAATCGGCCTGACCAGACAACAGGAGCGAAGGATGCCCTAGAGCAGCATTTCCGGCGCCGCTGACTCGTCCAGACTCCAAGCTGCCAGGGTTGCCCTCCAACTGGTCGTCGGCAGCTCGCTCCAAGGTGATGCCCACCTGAAAATCGACCCCTGTTCCCTGGTCAGCGCCCAGACGGGTGACTGTGACGCGGGTGCGACGGATCTGGTGGGAGAGCAGGATGGAATCTGCAACCTTGGCGGTCAGAGATTCCAGAATCTCGTTGGCCGGCTCATTTTGGATCAGGTTGACAATTCGACGGACAATCTGCACATAGTCCACGGTCTGAGTGCCGTCGTTGAGTCTGCCTGCCTCACTCAAATCCAGGTAGAGGACGGCATCGACCTGATAGCTGAACCCAGGCTTCTGCTGGTCATGCAGGGGTGCGACCTTGATGGAGCTCAGACGAATGGAATCCATGATGTACGCTCCTCCCTTGCCTTGGAACATTCACTGCCACACGGCCCGGGACCATATGCAAGGCACCGAGCCGGTGCAGAATTCAGTGCTGGTCCTCTGTGGACGGCCCGTTTACGCTGCGCCTGAGTGCCTCGGGAATCTCCACGGGGGGCTGCTCGGAGTCCGGCCGATCTGGTGCAGACAGCCAGAGCTGACGCTCCGGAGCCTTGCGCAAGCCAGCGAAGACCGCAGCCAGCTCGTCCTTGTTCAGGGTCTCTTTGACCAAGAGCTGCCGAACCAGTTCGTCCAGCACGTCACGGTTCTCGGTGATGATACGCCAGGCCTCTTGGTGGGCCGTCTCGATGAGATTGTGGACTTCCTCATCGATGGCCTCGGCTGTCTTCTCCGAATAGTTGTGGGGCTTCAAGGCATCGAGCCCGGAATCCTGGTCGTTCTCGTCAGCCCACTTGATGGCGCCAAGCTTTGACGAGAACCCATACTGCAGGACCATCTGCCGGGCGATGCTGGTGGCCTTCTCGATGTCGTTGGAAGCACCGGTGGTTGGGTCATGGAAGACCACTTCTTCTGCCACTCGGCCGCCCATGGCGTAGGCCATCTGGTCCAGCAGCTCGTTGCGGGACTGTGAATAGCGATCTGTGGTAGGCATGACCGCGGTGTAGCCCAGGGCGCGTCCACGCGGCAGAATGGTCACCTTGGTGACCGGGTCAGTGTGGTGCAGAGCAGCAGCCACCATGGCATGACCGCCCTCGTGATAGGCAGTGTTGCGCATCTCGGCCAGAGCCATGCCCTTGGTCCGCCGCCGAGGTCCGCTGAGCACACGGTCGATGGCTTCGTCGATGGCCCGATTGTCGATCAGCTGGGCATCGGAACGCGCAGTCAGCAGGGCAGCCTCATTGAGCACGTTGGCCAGGTCGGCGCCGGTAAAGCCGGGCGTACGCACAGCCACAGTGTGCAGGTCCACATCCGGCACAAAGGGCTTGCCCTTGGCGTGGACCTTGAGGATGGCCTCACGGCCCTCCAGGTCTGGGGCCTCCACGGCCACCTGACGGTCGAACCGGCCGGGCCGGAGCAGGGCCGGATCCAGAATGTCGGGGCGGTTGGTGGCTGCAATGAT
>NZ_JBVPQK010000247.1:0-3888 GCF_058197115.1 Bifidobacterium sp. POST2/T3 (B1) | reverse complement strand
CCAGGAGAACAAGGTCAAGCGTCTGGGCGAGGAGGCCTCCAGGCCCCACCGCATCCACCGCAAGCTGACCCGCTGAACCGAAATACACCCCGAGGGATCGAGGGCCGAGGAGAAGCATGAGCACCGAGGATGAAGCACTGGCCCAGGCCATCGCTGGGCTGAACCTGCAGGAGTGGCAGCCCGCCGATGGCCGTTCCCGTTTCCTGGGCAAATCGCTGGACTTCCCCACTGGCCGCCTCTACGGAGGCCAGCTGTTGGGCCAGGCCATCATGGCCGGCGGGCGGACCGTGCCCGAGGGTCGACTGCCTCATTCCATGCACGCCTATTACCTGCGTACAGGACTCCTGAATCAGGATGTCCAGGCGGAAGTGGAGACCATCCGTGACGGACGTTCCTTCTCCTCCCGACGGGTTGACCTGCACCAGGGGGAACGGACCATCCTGAACGCCCTGCTCTCCTATCAGCAGGTCGGCCAGGAGGGCGTCCGCTATGCCGACCCCATGCCGCCCGGGCTGCCCGATCCGGAGGACCTGCCTGGCTCCCGAGAGCTGATGGAACCCTATGCCGACAAGTCCCCCTTTGCTGACTACTACGCCCATCAGAGTCCCTTCGATATGCGTCATGTCGGCGGCACGGTACTGCTGGACGATGCAGATGATGCAGAACATGGGGATTCCAAGGACGACAGCAGGAGTCGCCAGGCCGTTTGGAGCCGTACCCAGGGGAGAGCCGAACTGGACCCGCTGATGCGCCGGGCCCTGCTGGCCATGGAATGCGATCAGATCATGATGGAGCCCGCCCTGCGCCGTGCCGGGCTGAGCATGACAACCCCGGGGATCTCCTTCGCCTCCATCGACCATGCCATGTGGTGGTATCAGGATATGGATCCCTGCGACTGGCACTGCTTCATCCAGGAGTCCCCTGTAGCCGACCACGGCCGCAGCCTGTGCATGGCCAAGGTCTATAACCGCCAGGGTGACCTAGCTGCCTACATGGTTCAGGAGGCCATGATCAGGGTGCCCAAAGACTGAGCTTCCACTACGTCATCGCATATTCTTCCCCAGCAAGGGATCAATAGCTTGGTCGACAGCAGGCCGGCTATCTTCAGAAACGTCCCCAGTTAGGGCCTTGAACGCTGTTCAGCTGTGCTTTTTGCTTGAATCGGCCTTTATCTCCGCCCTATCGGCGGTATCGGCCGCATCGGCCATCGGTCTTCGCGAGGACTTCTTGCGACGGTCGGGGTTCTCAGGCCCGTCATCCGGGGGCAACTGGCAGAGCCACTCCCCCACGGCTCCGGCCACCACATCGAGCAGACAGACCAGGGAGGCGACCAGGCACTCCTGCATGACCCGTGTGTAATAGGGCGCGCCTGCATGACCCATGCTGATCAGGGCCTGACTGCCGTACCAGCCCAACAGGGCGGCACAGGCAATGCCCAGGGCCTTGCTCATGATCAGCACGTTGACCGCGAAGCGCAAATCCATCTGCTTGCGGTCCCCCTTGGCGTAGCGATGCACCTGGAAGGCCATGATCAGGATGGCCAACCCCAGTAGGAAGAGCAATACACTGACCAGCCAGGGAACCCCCATCAGGTCCGTCCTGGTGGACATGCCCAGTTCCGAGATGCCGGCGCCTCCCATCAGGCCCAGAACCAGGGCGACCAGATAGTGCGCGAGCGGGGTGCGGCGGGCCCTCATGACAGACCGTCCAGAATCCAGTCCTCCGAGACCAGGCTGATACGGTCACGGTCAGGAGCACGGTTGGCCAGGCTGGCCAGACAGGATCCGCCAGCCCCAGGCAGGCAGTGTTCAGGCTCCAAATAGGCCCAGGGAATCAGAATGCGCGATGGAGCATCGGCGGTCAGCAGAGGGGGGCGGTCCCGGGAAGACAGAACCGAACCGTCCGAGGTCTCCACCTCAACCACATCGGCATCCAGTCCGCCCATCTGTCTGATAGGAGCGGCCACCATGTCCAGGGCCGACCGCAGCTCACCAAGATTCAGCGGCGTCTGCAGAATAACCACAGCCGATAGACGCTGATCCCCCTGATCATCACGGTAGGCATATAGGGGCGAGATGCCGACCAGCTGACTGCCGGGAATTCCGTCCAGGGCTGCAAGAGCACGGAGCATGGTCAACCGGTCGGTTCCCGATGCTCCTTCCAGCGCAATCACATCACGCATCAGAAGGCCCTGTGGCTTGACTCCTCCAACAGACGGCTGAGTGGACGCTTCGTTATCACTATCCGGATCCGAGGACAGGCCGCTCTGGGTGGAGGAGGTCAGGGGGTGACGCAGCCGGGCCTGTGCCGCATGGCCAGAATCAGCCTGACCAGACAGCAGGAAGGAGGGATGCCCTAAAGAAGCATTCCCGCCGCTGCTAACCCGCCCGGATTCCATGCTGGCAGGGTTGCCTTCCACCTGATCGTCGGTTGCACGCTCAAGGGTGACGCCCACCTGAAAATCTACCCCTGTTCCCTGGTCAGCGCCCAGACGGGTGACCGTGACCCGAGTGCGGCGGATCTGGTGGGAGAGCAGGATGGCATCAGCCACCTTGGCGGTCAGGGATTCCAGAATCTCGTCAGCCGGCTCGCTTTGAATCAGGTTGACGATCCGACGGACAATCTGCACATAGTCCACGGTCTGAGTGCCGTCGTTGAGCCTGCCTGCCTCACTCAAATCCAGGTAGAGGACGGCATCGACCTGGTATCTGAACCCTGGCTTCTGCTGGCCATGCAGGGGTGCGACCTTGATGGAACTCAGACGGATGGAATCCATGATGTACGCTCCTCCCTCGCCTTGGAAGATTCACTGCCGCACGGCCCGGGAACGTGTATTTCACCGAGCCGATCCGGAAATCAGTGCTGGTCCGTTGCGGACGACCCGTTCACGCTGCGCCTGAGCTCCTCAGGAATCTCCACCGGAGGCTGCTCGGAGTCCGGCCGATCCGGTGCAGACAGCCAGAGCTGACGTTCGGGAGCCTTGCGCAAGCCGGCGAAGACCACAGCCAGCTCGTCCTTGTTCAGGGTCTCTTTGACCAGCAGCTGTCGAACGAGCTCGTCCAGCACGTCACGGTTCTGGGTGATGATCCGCCAGGCCTCTTGGTGGGCCGTCTCGATAAGATTGTGGACTTCCTCGTCGATGGCCTCGGCGGTTTTCTCCGAATAGTTGTGGGGCTTCAGGGCATCGAGTCCGGCATCCTGGTCGTTCTCATCTGCCCACTTGATGGCTCCCAGCTTGGATGAGAAGCCGTACTGCAGGACCATCTGCCGGGCGATGCTGGTGGCCTTCTCGATATCGTTGGAGGCACCGGTGGTCGGGTCGTGGAAGACCACTTCTTCTGCTACGCGGCCACCCATGGCGTAGGCCATCTGATCCAGCAGCTCATTGCGGGACTGTGAATAGCGATCTGTGGTGGGCATGACCGCGGTGTAGCCCAGGGCCCGTCCACGCGGCAGAATGGTCACCTTGGTGACGGGGTCGGTGTGATGCAGGGCCGCAGCAACCATGGCGTGGCCGCCCTCGTGGTAGGCGGTGTTGCGCATCTCGGCCAGAGCCATGCCCTTGGTCCGCCGCCGAGGTCCGCTCAACACACGATCGATAGCTTCGTCGATGGCTCGGTTGTCAATCAGCTGGGCGTCGGAGCGAGCAGTCAGCAGGGCAGCCTCGTTGAGCACGTTGGCCAGGTCGGCGCCAGTGAAGCCGGGTGTACGCACGGCCACAGTGTGCAGGTCCACATCCGGCACAAAAGGCTTGCCCTTGGCATGGACCTTGAGGATGGCCTCGCGGCCCTCCAGATCTGGTGCCTCCACAGCCACCTGACGGTCGAACCGGCCGGGCCGGAGCAGGGCCGGATCCAGAATGTCGGGGCGGTTGGTGGCTGCAATGAT
>NZ_JBVPQK010000246.1:0-3910 GCF_058197115.1 Bifidobacterium sp. POST2/T3 (B1) | reverse complement strand
GTCGCTGCGTTGAACTTGGCGTGTCGCAGGCCTTGGTGGAGGCGCTCAGGTTCCTCCCAGGCCAGCAGAATCTGTGCCGCCGACCCGGCCTCCATGGATAGCAGGGCGCCTACAGGGATGGAGTCGCGCAGGCCAGAGGCGCGTTCCACCGCGGCGATGCAGACCCGAACCTCGCCCTGGCGGCGGAAAATCTGGGCTGACTCGCCCGAGCGGCTGAGCAGTGTATGCAGGATGGGCCCTGAGGCGGTCAGCAGTCGATCCTCGCCGGCGGCGGCGGCCAGCTCGGCGAAGCGGGAGCCTAGGACAAAGCGGCCATGCGCGTCCCGCAGTACGAAGCGGTGGCGCTCCAAAGCGATGGCCAGCCGGTGGGCCGTGGGTCGAGCCAATCCGGTGGCGTTGACCAGCTGGCCCAGGGTCATGGGGCCGGTCTCCAAAGTATCCAGAATTCGTACCGTCTTGTCCAGAACGCCGACGCCCGAATGAATCTCCTCCTGATGCATGTTCGGATCATTTGCGGAGGGGTATCTGTCGTCGTCGTTCATAGAAAGCGTGTCCATGGTTGAATTATGCCATCTCAGTATATGAAATGCAAAAGTTCATAACGGTTGGGCAGTTCCATACTCGGTGGTAAGAGGCCGGCGGGGTGCCGATAAGGTTGGCGCCCCGGCCGGTCGTAGGTTTTCAGGAGGCGATATGGGACGCACAATGGCGGAAAAGGTCTGGGCCGATCATTTGGTCAGAAAGGGCCAGGGAGGCGAGCCCGATCTGATCTACATCGATCTGCAGCTTATGCACGAGGTAACCAGTCCACAGGCTTTCGAGGGGCTGCGCTTGGCAGGCCGGAAGATCCGTCACTTGGACCAGGTCATCGCCACCGAGGATCACAACACCCCCACCATCGACATCGATCGGCCCATTGCCGACAAGGTTTCGGCCCTGCAGATCTCCACCCTGGAACGCAATTGCCGTGAGTTCGGCGTCCGTCTGCATCCATTGGGGGACGCGGACCAGGGCATCGTCCATGCTTTTGCACCCGTCCTGGGACTGACCCAGCCCGGCATGACCATCGTCTGCGGCGATTCGCATACCTCGACCCACGGGGCCTTTGGGGCCCTGGCTTTCGGCATCGGAACCTCCGAGGTGGAGCATGTTCTGGCCACCCAGACCCTGAGCCTGAAGCCTTTCAAGACCATGGCCATCACCGTCCGCGGCCAGCTCAAGCCCGGCGTCGGTGCCAAGGACGTCATTCTGGCTGTCATCGCCAAGATCGGCACTGGCGGCGGCCAAGGGCACGTTCTGGAGTACCGGGGCGATGCCATTCGGCGCATGTCCATGGATGCGCGCATGACCATTTGCAACATGTCCATCGAGGCCGGGGCGAGGGCCGGGATGATTGCACCCGACGAGACCACCTTCGCTTACCTGGAAGGGCGGCCGCACGCCCCTAAGGGGGCCATGTGGGAGCAGGCTCTGGACTACTGGCGGACCCTTCCCACCGATCCGGATGCAGTCTTCGACAAGGAGGTCATCCTGGATGCCGACCAGCTGACCCCCTACGTGACCTGGGGCACCAACCCCGGACAGGGCCTGCCCATAGGCGCTGATGTGCCTGTGCCGGAAAAGATCGCCGACCCAGCCAAGCGCCAGGCGGCCCAGGAAGCCATCGACTACATGGGTCTGAAGCCTGGGATGCCCATCCGGGACATCGCCGTGGACACCGTCTTCATCGGTTCCTGCACCAACGGGCGCATCGAGGATCTGCGCGCAGCGGCGGCCATCATGAAGGGGCACCACAAGGCCAAGAACCTGCATCGCGTCCTGGTGGTGCCGGCCTCTTCACGAGTTCGCATCCAGGCCGAAAAGGAGGGGCTGGATCGCATCTTCGAGGACTTCGGAGCCGAATGGCGCAACGCAGGCTGCTCCATGTGCCTGGGGATGAATCCCGACCAGCTGGTGCCGGGGGAGCGTTCCATTTCCACATCCAACCGCAACTTCCAGGGTCGTCAGGGCAAGGGCGGCAGGACGCATCTGGCCTCGCCCGAGGTGGCCGCTGCCACCGCCATCAGGGGAACCATCTGTTCGCCGGCCGATCTGTAAGCCCATCAATCATTCGTAATCGCCATCCAGAAGGCAGGAGGTCATCATGGAGCCACTTTCCGTTGTAACCGGGGTTGGAGTGCCCTTGCGCCGCTCCAACGTCGATACCGATCAGATCATCCCCGCCGTATTCCTGAAGCGGGTGAAGAAGACCGGCTTCGAGGATGCACTCTTCTATGCATGGCGAAGGGATCCGAATTTCGTGCTCAACCGGCCTGAATATTCAGGTGCTCGCATCCTGGTAGCCGGGCCGGACTTCGGCATCGGCTCCTCGCGCGAGCATGCGGTCTGGGCTCTGCGAGATTATGGCTTCCGCGTGGTCATTGCCCCCCGCTTCGCTGATATCTTCTATGGGAACACCGCCAAGAACGGGGTTCTGGCCGCCATCATGCCCCAGGAATCAGTGGAGTTGCTCTGGAAGCTCCTGGAGGAGGATCCTGGCACTGAGATGACTGTGGACCTGGGCGCTCGCACAGTCACTTGCGCGGATGTGACTCTGCCCTTCCAAGTGGACGACTACGTGCGATGGCGGCTCATGAATGGCTATGACGACATCGATCTGACCCTGCAGCACGAGGATGATATCCGTGCCTATGAGCGCATGAGGGCTGAGCGCTTCCCCTTCAAGCCGCGTACCCTGCCGGCGCAGCACATGCCCGAAGAGCCGGTCACTTCAGCCAGGGAGGGCCATATCGATTGGCCTGGGCCCCTGGCTGATCGCGGCATCATCTGACCGACGGGCCGTGCGCCCTCATATGAAAGTTTCCGCTCTTTTTCGCTTACCATGGAAAGTGACAGTCATTGGTCGACTGTGACCGGTTGGCAAACGAAGAGGGGCGGTTATCATGAGGCATAGCAGCGGCGATGTGCACGACTGGGGCGTTAGACGGGCAGTGAATGCCCTGAGTGCTTTCGCCTTCATCTACGTGGCCATCGAGACCCTGGCAGGCCTTTTGGGAGGCAAGGTTGTGCTGCCCGCACTCTTCCCGCATGCTTCCAAAGCGCAGCTCAACGGTCCTTTGGGGGACTGGACAGTGGTCACCTCCGTGGTGCTGGCCCTGTTGTTTGCTTTGATCAGTCAATGGCCGGTCATTGTAGGCCATGAACGGCATGGCCAGGACCAGGTGCGTTGGGTTACTGCGCGCCGATTCAGCCTGTTGGCGTTGATCATCGCCCTGGCCTGCTTCTTCCTCAGTCAGCTGGTGGCCAGTGCGGCTAACTCTGGACTAAACGCAATTCTGTCCGGTACTGGGCTGCACCCGCCGACCACACCTGACGACGGCGGTATGGAAACGCCGATCATGCTCTTCTATGGCATTCTTTTGGGACCTTTTGCCGAGGAGCTGGTCTTCCGCGGGGTCATCATGAACGGCTTGCGCCGCTTTGGTCGAGTCTTCGCCATCATTACCTCTTCTTTGCTTTTCGGATTCATGCATGGTTCCTTGGTCCAGGGTCTGTTCGGTTTCATTTCCGGCCTGGTTCTGGGCTATCTGGCCATGGAATACGGGCTGGTCTGGTCCCTGCTGGTGCACATGCTCAACAATGCCTTCTCCTCGGGTCTGCTGGCCAAGTACATGCCCCTGGCACCCGAGGTGGTTCGCATCGGCCTGGGCCTGCTCATGATCCTGGTGTTGCTGGTCGGTGTCGTCGGGCTGCTGTTCAAGATTCGGACTCTCCGTGATTACTGCCGCAGCAATCGCGCTCCCAAGGGAATCTACGCTTCTTGGAGGGCGCCCTGGTTCCTGCTCTTCTGCCTGGCGTGCCTGCTGATGGCCCTGAGCGAATTCGTACCAGGGCTGGCCTGACCGGACGG
>NZ_JBVPQK010000245.1:0-3912 GCF_058197115.1 Bifidobacterium sp. POST2/T3 (B1) | reverse complement strand
GTCGCTGCGTTGAACTTGGCGTGTCGCAGGCCTTGGTGGAGGCGCTCAGGTTCCTCCCAGGCCAGCAGAATCTGTGCAGCCGAGCCGGCCTCCATGGACAGCAGGGCGCCGACAGGGATGGAGTCGCGCAGGCCGGAGGCGCGTTCCACTGCGGCGATGCAGACCCGGACCTCGCCCTGGCGGCGGAAAATCTGGGCTGATTCGCCAGAACGGTTGAGCAGTGTATGCAGGATGGGCCCCGACGCGGTCAGCAGTCGATCCTCGCCAGCGGCAGCGGCCAGTTCGGCGAAGCGGGAACCCAGTACGAACCGGCCATGCGCGTCCCGCAGTACGAAGCGGTGGCGCTCCAAGGCGATGGCCAAGCGGTGGGCCGTGGGTCGGGCCAACCCGGTGGCGTTGACCAGCTGGCCCAGGGTCATGGGTCCGGTCTCCAGGGTATCCAGAATTCGCACCGTCTTATCCAGAACGCCGACGCCCGAATGAATCTCCTCCTGATGCATGTTCGGATCATTTGTGGAGGGGTATCTGTCGTCATCGTTCATAGAAGGTGTGTCCATGGTTGAATTATGCCATCTCAGTATATGAAATGCAAAAGTTCATAATGGTCGCGCAGTTCCATACTCGGTGGTAAGAGGCCGGCGGGGTGCCGATGAGGTTGGTGTCCCGGCCGGTCGCAGACTTTCAGGAGGCGATATGGGACGCACAATGGCGGAAAAGGTCTGGGCCGATCATTTGGTCAGAAAGGGCCAGGGGGGCGAGCCCGATCTGATCTACATCGATCTGCAGCTCATGCACGAGGTGACCAGTCCACAGGCCTTCGAGGGGTTGCGCCTGGCCGGCCGGAAGATCCGTCACCTGGACCAGGTCATCGCCACCGAGGATCACAACACCCCCACCATCGACATCGATCGGCCCATCGCCGACAAGGTTTCGGCCCTGCAGATCTCCACACTGGAACGCAATTGCCGCGAGTTCGGCGTCCGTCTGCATCCATTGGGGGACGCGGACCAGGGTATCGTCCATGCTTTTGCACCCGTCCTGGGACTGACCCAGCCCGGCATGACCATCGTCTGCGGCGATTCGCATACCTCGACCCATGGGGCCTTTGGGGCCCTGGCTTTCGGCATCGGCACCTCCGAGGTGGAGCATGTCCTGGCCACGCAGACCCTGAGCCTGAAGCCTTTCAAGACCATGGCCATCACCGTCCGCGGCCAGCTCAAGCCCGGCGTCGGCGCCAAGGACGTCATTTTGGCCGTCATCGCCAAGATCGGCACTGGCGGCGGCCAGGGGCACGTTCTGGAGTACCGGGGCGATGCCATTCGACGCATGTCCATGGATGCGCGCATGACCATTTGCAACATGTCCATCGAGGCCGGGGCGAGGGCTGGGATGATCGCGCCGGACGAGACCACCTTCGCTTACCTGGAGGGCCGTCCGCACGCTCCTAAGGGGGCCATGTGGGATCAGGCCTTGGAATACTGGCGGACCCTTCCCACTGATCCGGATGCGGTCTTCGACAAGGAGGTTATCCTGGATGCCGACCAGCTGACCCCCTACGTGACCTGGGGAACCAACCCCGGACAGGGCCTGCCTATAGCTGCTGATGTGCCCGTTCCCGACAAGATCGCCGACCCCGCCAAGCGCCAGGCGGCCCAGGAAGCCATCGATTACATGGGTCTGAAGCCTGGGATGCCCATCCGGGACATCGCCGTGGACACCGTCTTCATCGGTTCCTGTACCAATGGGCGCATCGAGGATCTGCGCGCAGCAGCGGCCATCATGAAGGGACACCACAAGGCCAAGAATCTGCATCGCGTCCTGGTGGTGCCGGCCTCTTCGCGAGTTCGCATTCAGGCCGAAAAAGAGGGGCTGGACCGCATCTTCGAGGACTTCGGAGCCGAATGGCGCAACGCCGGCTGCTCCATGTGCCTGGGGATGAATCCCGACCAGCTGGTGCCGGGGGAGCGTTCCATTTCCACATCCAACCGCAACTTCCAGGGTCGTCAGGGCAAGGGTGGCAGGACGCATCTGGCCTCGCCCGAGGTGGCCGCTGCCACCGCCATCAGAGGAACCATCTGCTCGCCGGCCGATCTGTAAGCCCATCAATCATTCGTAATTGCCATCCAGCAGGCAGGAGGTCATCATGGAGCCACTTTCCGTTGTTACCGGGGTCGGGGTGCCCTTGCGCCGCTCCAACGTCGACACCGATCAGATCATTCCAGCCGTATTCCTGAAGCGGGTGAAGAAGACCGGCTTTGAGGATGCACTCTTCTATGCATGGCGAAGGGATCCGAATTTCGTGCTCAACAGGCCTGAATATTCAGGTGCTCGCATCCTGGTGGCCGGGCCGGACTTCGGCATCGGATCCTCGCGTGAGCATGCGGTCTGGGCTCTGCGGGACTATGGATTCCGCGTGGTCATTGCCCCACGCTTCGCTGACATCTTCTATGGGAACACCGCCAAGAACGGGGTTCTGGCCGCCATCATGCCCCAGGAATCAGTGGAGTTGCTCTGGAAGCTCCTGGAGGAGGATCCTGGCACCGAGATGACTGTGGACCTGGGCGCTCGCACGGTCACCTGCGCGGATGTGACTCTGCCCTTCCAGGTTGACGACTACGTACGATGGCGGCTCATGAATGGCTATGACGACATCGATCTGACCCTGCAGCACGAGGATGACATCCGTGCCTATGAGCGCATGAGGGCTGAGCGCTTCCCCTTCAAGCCGCGTACCCTGCCGGCACAGCATATGCCCGAAGAGCCGGTCACTTCAGCCAGGGAGGGCCAAATCGATTGGCCTGGGCCCCTGGCTGATCGCGGCATCATTTGACCGACGGGCTGTGCGCCCTGATATGAAAGTCCTCCGCCCCTTTTTCGCTTACCATGGAAAGTGGCAGTCATTGATCGACTGTGACCGGTTAGTAAACGAAGAGGGGCGGTTATCATGAGGCACAGCAGCGGCGATGTGCACGACTGGGGCGTTAGACGGGCAGTGAATGCCCTAAGTGCTTTTGCCTTCATCTACGTGGCCATCGAGACCCTGGTAGGCCTTTTGGGAGGCAAGGTTGTTCTGCCTGCTTTCTTCCCGCATGCTTCCAAAGCGCAACTCAACGGTCCTTTGGGGGACTGGACAGTGGTTATCTCTGTAGTGTTGGCCCTGCTGTTTGCCTTGATCAGTCAATGGCCGGTCATTGTAGGCCATGAACGGCATGGCCAGGACCAGGTGCGTTGGGTTACCGCCCGCCGATTCAGCCTGTTGGCGCTGATCATCGCCCTGGCCTGCTTCTTCCTCAGTCAGCTGGTGGCCAGTGCGGCCGACTCTGGACTGGGCGCTATTCTGTCCGGTACTGGGCTGCATCCGCCGACCGCACCTGATGACGGCGGCATGGAAACGCCGATCATGCTCTTCTATGCCATTCTTTTGGGGCCTTTTGCCGAGGAGCTGGTCTTTCGCGGGGTCATCATGAACGGCTTGCGCCGCTTTGGTCGTGTCTTCGCCATTATTACCTCTTCTTTGCTTTTCGGTTTCATGCATGGCTCCTTGGTCCAGGGTCTGTTCGGTTTCATTTCCGGCCTGGTTCTGGGCTATCTGGCCATGGAGTACGGGCTGGTCTGGTCCCTGCTGGTGCACATGCTCAACAATGCTTTCTCTTCAGGTCTGCTTGCCAAGTACATGCCCCTGGCACCCGAGGTGGTTCGCATCGGCCTGGGCCTGCTCATGATCCTGGTGCTGCTGATCGGTGTCGTCGGGCTGCTGTTCAAGATTAGGACTCTCCGTGATTACTGCCGCAGCAATCGCGCTCCCAAGGGAATCTATGCTTCCTGGAGGGCGCCTTGGTTCCTGCTCTTCTGCCTGGCGTGCCTGCTGATGGCCCTGAGCGAATTCGTACCAGGGCTGGCCTGACCGGACGG
>NZ_JBVPQK010000244.1:0-3933 GCF_058197115.1 Bifidobacterium sp. POST2/T3 (B1) | reverse complement strand
GCCCGCAGGGAGGAGATGGGCGAGATGCGCATGATCACCAGGATGATGCCCAGGATCAGCGAGAAGAGGGCCGACCAGAGTGTCAGCTGGATATTGACCCAGAAGGCCGCCGGGATGTCGTAGTCGGAAAACAGTTCGATGATGGTTGACATCTCACTCCCCTTCCTTGGGCTTGGGCGGGTTGTAGCGCGGATCGGGTTTGTAGTGGGTGCCCCGGGTGTTGTTCTCCAACGCCCGCTGCCAGGAGCCGTTGGCTTCCATCTCAGCCAGAGCAGCGTTGATCTTGTGGGCCAGCTCGGTATTGCCCTTCTTGATGCCCACGCCGTAGTACTCCTGGGTGAAGGGCTTGCCCACCAGCCGCAGCCTTCCACGGGAGGCGGAGGCCAGCCCCGCCAGGATGATGTCGTCAGTGGTGACTGCATCGACGATGCCGGAGAAGAGGGCGGTGGCGCATTCGGCATAGCCCGGCTGCTCCATCAGCTGGACCTCCTTGGCGAACCGTTTCTTGACGGTGACGGCCGAGGTGGATCCGGTCACCGAGCACAGCCGCTTGCCGTTGAGGTCCTCGGGGCCGCGGATATGATGGTCCTCCTTGCGCACCAGCAGGTCCTGGCCGGCGACGATGTATGGTCCAGCGAAGGAGACAGCCCGCTTGCGTTCGTCAGTTATTGAGTATGAGGCCAGGATCATGTCCACGTCACCGTTCTGGAGCATGGCCTCCCGCTGCTTTGAGGGGGCCTCCTTCCAGACGATGTCGTCGGCGCTGTAGCCCAGCTTGCCGGCGATGTAGGTGGCCACATCCACGTCGAAGCCCACATAGGTTCCGGCCTTCTTGAAGCCCAGGCCTGGCTGGTCGAACTTGATGCCCACGCGGATCTTGCCCGCCTCCTTGTCGGAGCCGCAGGCCGCCAGGGAGACCAGGCAACCCAGGGCGCACAGAATTGCGGTCAGATTCCTGACCAGCCGTTTCAGCGGCCGGCCCATGCCATGCAAATTTGCATTCATGCGGATATGCTTCCCTCCTGCTTCAGTGGGTCAGGATCTTGGACAGGAAGTCGGCGGCCCGCTGGGTCTTGGGGTGGTCAAAGAAGTCGTCGGGGTTGTCCTTCTCCAGGATGCGTCCATCGGCCATGAAGACGATATGGTCGGCGGCCTGACGGGCAAAGCCCATCTCGTGGGTAACGCAGATCATGGTCATGCCCTCCTGGGCCAGCTCAATCATCACGTCCAGCACCTCGTTGACCATCTCTGGGTCCAGCGCTGATGTGGGCTCGTCGAAGAGCATGATCTTTGGCTGCATGGCCAGGGCGCGGGCGATTGCCACACGCTGCTGCTGGCCGCCTGAGAGCTGGGATGGCATCTTGGAGGCCTGGGATTCCACACCCACACGGGCTAGGAGGTCCATGGCCAGGTCCTCGGCATCCTTCTTGGGCATGTGGCGCACCTTGATGGGCGCCAGGGTCATGTTCTCCAGGATGGTCTTGTTGGCGAACAGGTTGAAGGACTGGAAGACCATGCCCACCTCGGCCCTGAGCCGAGCCAGGTCGCGTCCCTCCTGGGGCAGGGGCTCACCCTCGATTCTGATCACACCGGAGTCGATGGACTCCAGGCGATTGATGGTCCGGCACATGGTGGACTTGCCGGAGCCTGAGGGGCCGACCACCACCAGCACCTCGCCGGTATCGACCTGCAGGTTGATGTCCTTGAGGACGTGCAGGCTGCCAAAATGCTTCTCGACGTGGGCCAGCTCGACCAGCGGCCCGGACTTGTCCTTGACGGGGAGATCAGAGACCGGTTTCTCTGGAAGAATCCGCTCCGACGGCTGTTTGGTTGTTTCGCTCATATTGGGCAGTTTACTCATCCTTTGTTGCGGAACGGCCATAGAAACGGTTCTCCTGAAAAGCGGAGCTTCTGGCCTACCCTTGCCAATTGGTTCGTCCGCGCGTAATAGTTTATAAACAATAAGGCCGGAACCCCGCACGATTCCAGCCCTTGTAGTCTCTCGTCTATCAGCGACGGAATGCGCTCAGTCGTCATCCTCCTGATCCGGCTCCCAGTCCACGCCGGTCTCGGCGCGTTGCTGGTCGGAGATAGGCGCAGGAGCACCGGTCATGGGATCCTGTCCGCCGCCGGACTTGGGGAAGGCGATGACATCGCGGATGGAGTCCGCCCCCGTCAGGATCTGTGCGGTCCTGTCCCAGCCGAAGGCGATGCCTGCGTGGGGCGGAGCGCCGTACTTGAAGGCATCCAGCAGGAAGCCGAACTTCTCCTGGGCCTCCTCGGGACCGATGCCCAGCACCTTGAAGATCCGGTCCTGGATGTCGTCACGGTGGATACGCACCGAGCCGCCGCCCATCTCCTCGCCATTGCAGACGATATCGTAGGAGTCGCTCATGGCGTGCTCGGGATCCTTGTCGAAGCGGTCGATCCAGTCAGCCGACGGCATGGTGAAGGGGTGGTGCATGGAGGTCCACTTGGAATGGCCCACAGCCACATCGTCGTCGTCCGGATCGTCGGTGGGCTTGAAGAGCGGGAAGTCCACCACCCAGGTCAGGGCGAATTCGTCGGGCTTGAGCAACCCCTGTCGACGGGCGATCTCCACGCGGGCCGCACCCAGCAGGGTCTGTGAGGCCTCGCGGGGTCCGGCTGCGAAGAAGACGGCATCCCCGTCCGAAGCGCCCACAGCCTCCTTGAGACCCTGGCGCTCAGCATCGGACAGGTTCTTGGCCACCGGGCCCTTGAGGGTGCCATCGCCGGTGAACTGGACGTAAGCCAGACCCTTAGCTCCCCGCTGGCGGGCCCACTCCTGCCAAGCGTCGAACTGCCTGCGGGGCAGATTGGCCGCGCCCTGATAGACCACGGCACCCACATAGGGGGCCTGGAAAACTCGGAAGGGTGTGTCCTTGAAGTACTTGGTCAGCTCGACGATGGGGTTACCGAAGCGCAGGTCAGGCTTGTCGGAGCCATACTTGTCCATGGCCTCCTGCCAGCTGATCCTGGGGATGGGCAGGGTCACCTCGAATCCCGCAGCCTTCCAGACCTCGGCAATGACCTGCTCGGCCATAGCCATAACGTCCTCCTGGGAGGCGAAGCTCATCTCGATGTCCAGCTGCGTGAACTCGGGCTGCCTGTCAGCACGGAAGTCCTCGTCGCGGTAGCAACGGGCAATCTGGTAATAACGCTCGAAGCCACCCACCATCAGCAGCTGCTTGAGCAGCTGGGGGGACTGCGGCAGGGCGTACCAGGACCCGGGCACCAGACGGGCCGGCACCAGGAAGTCGCGGGCACCCTCAGGGGTGGACTTAATCAGGGTTGGTGTCTCAATCTCGCAGAAGTCCATCTTGTCCAAGGCAGCACGGGCGGCACGGTTCATGGCGGCCCTCAGTCGGATGTTGTGCTGCATGGAGGGCCGACGCAGGTCCAGATAACGGTAGCGCAGCCGCACATCCTCGCCTGGCAGCTTGTTCTCGGCCTCGTTCTCCAGGGCTGTGGACACCTGGAAGGGCAGGGCGGCCGACTTGGCCAGTACCTCAATCTTGTCGGCAACGATCTCGATGTGCCCGGTGGACAGGTGCTCGTTGTCATTGCCCTCGGGACGTTCGCGAACCTTGCCGGTGACCTGGATCACATACTCGCTGCGCAGTGGCCGGGCCTCTTCCTCGTCGTAGATGACGATCTGCACCAGACCAGAGCGGTCACGCAGGTCAATGAAAGCCACACCTCCGTGATCACGGCGGCGATCCACCCATCCGGCCACCGTGACCTGGCGACCGACCATATCTTCAGTGACATCCGTGGCGTAGCTCGTTCTGTAAGCCGACTGGCCCATGCTCTCCTGTACCTCCATAATGCTCGGCCTGCCCCTGCGTCAGGCCTGGTATTCCACACTCTGCCGGGCATACAGGCTATCCGGCGTCCACGACACCAGGTCAG
>NZ_JBVPQK010000243.1:0-3933 GCF_058197115.1 Bifidobacterium sp. POST2/T3 (B1) | reverse complement strand
AGGCCGAACAGGTGCCGTCGTCGTCCCGCTCCACATCAGTCCAGGCATCGTCGAAGTCCGCATCCTCACCCAGCGCAAGGCCCTGGCGCAGATCTGTTCGCCCTTGGACGGGTTCGGTACCGGTGGGCAGCAGCCTGTCGGGATCGACCACCACGTGGGTACGGCAGGGAATGGACAGGGTGCAGGGAGCGTTGTCTTTCTGAATCTGGTCACCGACGCCCTGTTTGCCGTTGGCTAGCCAGGGGTGGATGCCGAAGGCCCAGGGTGCAGCATCATCGCCCAGGTTTAGAGCCCGGGTGGTCATGGTCAGCCCCTGGTCGTCCAGGGTGTAGGTGACGGTAACCACCACGTCGAAGGGGTATCCGCCCATGTCTGGCACCCGCCAGGAGAGGCTGACGGAGTCCTCGGTCAGGGCTTGCAGCCGCCAGTAGGCCCGGTATCCGTAGCCGTGAATGGCGGTGTTCCGGTCATGCTCGTCGATGGGCAGGGTGTAGGTATGGCCCTGAAATTCGTAGGTGCCATCCTCGATCCGGTTGGGGAAGGGTACCAGCACGTTCCCGTTGCTACATGGTACGGTTCCATCCGGGTCAAATGAGGCCAGCAGGTCTTTTCCCCGGTATTTCAGGACACGCAGGATGGCTCCCAGCTCGGTCACCACCGCCTCGTAGTCCCCATGACGGATGCTGTACTGCTGTCCTGTCCGGGGTACGGCCCCGCCCATCATCTCGTTCGTATGCATGCTCCCACTTCCATAGTGCCGTTGATGCTTGGTACGCCACCATCCTAGCGCCTGGGCGGTCTTGGCTTCTTGGTGAAAGAGTGGCGAATGGACTATCGGGGGCCGCTCTGGCTTTCTACCATGGATTTGCAGCGTCCGGAACCGTCCGGATTGACATCGATAAGGAGCGGCAGTGGCAGGATTTCGGACCACCGTGTGCGAACAGCCGATCCCGCAAGGGCGGGGCCGGGTCATCCTTGCTGATCCGCGCGGGTTCTGCGCGGGGGTGGACCGTGCCATTCAGACGGTGCAGACCATCTTGGATGCAGACAACCCCCACCAGGGTCTGCCGCCGGTCTATGTGCGTCGGCAGATAGTCCACAACCGGCATGTGGTCGAGGACCTGTCCCGGCGTGGGGCCGTGTTCGTGGACGAGCTGGACCAGATTCCCGACCAGGCTGTCCGTGCCGGGGTTCCCGTGGTCTTCTCGGCCCATGGCATCGCCCCCTCGGTCGTCAAGGAGGCCCAGCGGCGGGGGATGCGCGTGGTCGATGCCTCATGTCCCCTGGTCAGCAAGGTTCACCGGGAGGTCCAGCGTTTCGTCCGGGACGGCTACTCGATCATTTACATAGGCCACCGGGGGCACGACGAGGCTATTGGAGTCATGGGGGAGGCACCTGACCGGGTTCATCTGGTGGAGCATGAGGCCGATATCGAGGCTTTGGACTTCGGACCGGACACGCCTCTGGTCATGCTGACCCAGACCACACTGAGCCTGGATGAGACCGCCGATCTGGCTGCGGCCCTGCGTCGACGCTTCCCCTGGATAGAGGAGCCGCCGGGTTCCGACATCTGCTACGCCACCCAGAACAGGCAACAGGCGGTCAAGCTGGTGGCCGGTCAGGCGGACTGCATGATTGTGGTGGGGTCGGCCAACTCCTCCAATTCGGTGCGTCTGGTCGAGGTGGCCCGTCAGGCCCTGGATGCGCGCTTTCCTGGTCAGGGTGAGCAGAGGGCCCACCGGGTCGACGATGCGGGAGAGCTGGACCCGATCTGGCTGCAAGGCATGGACTCGGTAGGGCTCACCTCGGGTGCTTCGGTTCCAGAAAACCTGGTTCAGGGGGTGCTGGAGACCCTGGCATCCCGAGGATTCACCCGGGTAACCCGAGAACGAGCAGTCGACGAGCACATGCATTTCGTCCTGCCTTCGGCTCTGCGCTCTGCACGTGCATCCAGGAAAGTTCCACAGCAGCAGGGCTAAGCCCCAGCGCTAAAATCTCTCAGTTGGTGGCCAGAGGTGCGGTTTTGGCCTTGAGGACACGGATAAGATCTCGGGGGTCCAGACCCAGGCTGATGCCGCGCTTGCCGCCGGAGACCATAATGGTGTCGAACTCCAGGGCACCTTGGTCCAGCACGGTCAAGTGTTGGGTGCGTTGGCCGAAGGGCGAGATGCCGCCCAAGACATATCCGCTCTCCCGCTCGGCCTGGGCCTTGTCGGCCATACGAGCCTTTTTGGCACCCACGGCAGCGGCCAGGTGCTTGAGGTTCAGATGGCCGGTCACCGGAACAATGCCGATGACCCGCTCCTTACCCGTGTCGGCCATCAGGGTCTTGTAGACCGTGCGCGGATCCAGGCCCAGTTTTTTGGCAGCCTCGATGCCGTACCCCTGGTCCATGTGGTCAGCATTGTGATGATACTCGTGGATGGTGAAGGGAACCCCTAGACGCTCCAGCTGGGCCATGGCCGGAGTCGCGGCATCCGAGTCTGCCCGCTTCTTCTTGCTCATGACTCCATGCTAAGGTACTGACCGTTTGCGTAGGCTTAGGGGTGTCTTTGGTGCGATCTCGCGGAAAGGGTAGTCCATGACCGCTGTCAATGCCTGGCTGCTCGATGCGGTGACGGGCGGATGGGGTCTGGCCGTGCTTTTTCTGGCAGCTTTTCTGGATGCGCTGATCATTCCCATACCTACGGAGCTTATGGTCCTGGCCACGGCTTCGGCCTTTCGAGCCTCGGGGCGACCCCTTCCCATCCTGGTCTTTCTGGTTTGCGCCCTGGCCTTTGCGGGCGGAGATGCCTGTACCTATGGGCTGGGGCGACTTGTCCCGTTGAATCGTCTGGCCGTCTTTCGAGGTGCAGCAGGCAAGACTGTGACATCATGGGCCCACCGGGCGCTACTGCAGGGAGGCGGCTTCTTCACACTAGCCTCGCGGTTCGTGCCCTCGGGCCGGACCGTAGTAAATCTGACTGCAGGGGCGGCGCGGTATCCGTTGAGCCGTTATCTTCCCCTGGCTGCACTGGCCGGCCTGCTCTGGTCGATTTATATGTGGACCTTGGGGTATCTGGCCGCCTCTTGGCTGGAAAACAATCCTCTGGCCGTGATGGCCATCGGGTTTCTGGTGGGAATGGTCGTAGGCCTGGTCTGCGACTTGGCCATGCGGGCGCTCACCCGGCGGCGCTGATTATAAGCAAGAGGTCCGCCCCCGAAGGGAACGGACCCCGAAATCGCTATGCCGGAGGAACCGGCCGGATGCTCAGTCGCCCAACTTGGCGAAGTAGAGCAGGGTGCGGATCATGTTGCTGGTGAAGCCGTACTCGTTGTCATAGAAGGCAACGGTGCGGACCAGCTGGTCGTCACCATGGGTGTTGACATCGGTCTGGGTGGGATCGAAGACGCCGCCGTGGGTGTCGCCGATCACGTCGGAGGAGACGATGCCCTCGTCATTGTAGCCGTAGTAGTCCTTGCCCTCGAAGGCCTTCTTGGCGGCGTCGTTGATCTCGTCGACGGTGACCTTCTTGTCCAGGACGCAGGTCAGCTCGGTGACGGAGCCGGAGGGAACGGCCACGCGCTGTGCGTGGCCCTGCAGCTTGCCGTCAACGGAGGGGACGACCTTGCCGATGGCCTTGGCGGCACCGGTGGAGTGCTCGATGGTGTTGATGGCGGCGGCGCGGGTGTTGCGCGGCTTGTTGCCCTTGGGGCCATCCAGCAGCATCTGGGAGCCGGTGTAGGCGTGGATGGTGGTCATGTAGCCGATGCGGATGCCGAAGTTGTCATCCAGCATCTTGACCATGGCGGCCAGGGACCCGGTGGTGCAGGATCCGGCGGAGATGATCTTGTCGGAGGACTTCAGGGTCTTCTCGTTGACGCCATAGACCACGGTAGGAGTGGTGTCGTCCTTGGCTGGGGCGGAAATCAGAACCTTCTTGGCTCCGGCGT
>NZ_JBVPQK010000242.1:0-3934 GCF_058197115.1 Bifidobacterium sp. POST2/T3 (B1) | reverse complement strand
ACGCCGGAGCCAAGAAGGTTCTGATTTCCGCCCCAGCCAAGGACGACACCACTCCTACCGTGGTCTATGGCGTCAACCAGGAGACCCTGAAGCCCTCCGACAAGATCATCTCCGCCGGCTCCTGCACCACCGGCTCCCTGGCCGCCATGGTCAAGATGCTGGATGACAACTTCGGCATCCGCATTGGCTACATGACCACCATTCACGCCTACACCGGCTCCCAGATGCTGCTGGACGGCCCCAAGGGCAACAAGCCACGCAACACCCGCGCCGCTGCCATCAACACCATCGAGCACTCCACCGGTGCCGCCAAGGCCATCGGCAAGGTCGTTCCCTCCGTTGACGGCAAGCTGCAGGGCCATGCACAGCGTGTGGCCGTTCCCTCCGGCTCCGTCACCGAGCTGACCTGCGTCCTGGACAAGAAGGTTACCGTCGACGAGATCAACAACGCCGCCAAGAAGGCCTTCGAAGGCAAGGACTACTTCGGCTACAACGACGAGGGCATAGTCTCCTCCGACGTGATCGGCGACACCCACGGTGGCATCTTCGACCCCACGCAGACTGATGTCAACACCTATGGTGACGACCAGCTGGTTCGCACCGTTGCCTTCTATGACAACGAGTACGGCTTCACCAGCAACATGATCCGCACCCTGCTCTACTTCGCCAAGTTGGGCGACTGAGCATCCGGCCGGTTCCTCCGGCCATGGCGATTTCGGGGTCCGTTCCCTTCGGGGGCGGACCTCTTGCTTATAATTAGCGCCTCCGGGTGAGCGCCCGCATGGCCAAGTCGCAGACCAGGCCTACGACCATGCCCACCAGAAACCCGATGGCCATGACGGCCAGAGGGTTGTTTTCCAGCCAAGAGGCGGCCAGATACCCCAAGGTCCACATATACATGGACCAGAGCAGACCAGCCAGTGCAGCCAGGGGCAGATAACGGCTCAACGGATACCGCGCCGCCCCTGCAGTCAGATTTACCACGGTCCGGCCCGAGGGCACGAACCGCGAGGCTAGTGTGAAGAAGCCGCCTCCCTGCAGTAGCGCCCGGTGGGCCCATGATGTCACAGTCTTGCCTGCTGCACCTCGAAAGACGGCCAGACGATTCAACGGGACCAGTCGTCCCAGCCCATAGGTGCAGGCATCGCCGCCCGCGAAGGCCAGGGCGCATACCAGAAAGACCAGGACGGGCAAAGGCCGTCCCGAGGCCCGAAAGGCCGAAGCTGTGGCCAGGACCATAAGCTCCGTTGGAATGGGAATAATCAGCGCATCCAGAAAGGCGGCCAGAAAAAGCACGGCCAGCCCCCAGCCGCCCGTCACCGCATCGAGCAGCCAGGCATTGACAGCGGTCATGGACTACCCTTTCCGCGCAAATGGGGCCAAAGACACCCCTCAGCCAACCTAAACGGTCAGTACCTTAGCATGGAGTCATGAGCAAGAAGAAGCGAGCGGATTCGGATGCCGCGACTCCAGCCATGGCCCAGCTGGAGCGTCTGGGGGTTCCCTTCACTGTTCATGAGTATCATCACAGTGCCGACCACATGGACCAGGGGTACGGCATCGAGGCAGCCAAAAAACTGGGTCTGGATCCGCGCACGGTCTACAAGACCCTGATGGCCGACACGGGCAAGGAGCGGGTCATCGGCATTGTTCCGGTGACCGGACACCTGAACCTCAAGCATCTGGCAGCAGCCGTGGGCGCCAAAAAGGCCCGCATGGCCGACAAGGCCCAGGCCGAGAGGGAGAGCGGATACGTTCTGGGCGGCATATCGCCCTTCGGACAACGCACCTCACACATCACCGTGTTGGACCAGGGCGCATTGGATTTCGACACCATCATGGTCTCCGGCGGTAAGCGCGGCATCAGCCTGGGTCTGGATCCTCGGGATTTGATCCGTGTCCTCAAGGCCAAGACCGCACCTTTAGCCACTGAATGAAAGGTCTGCGCGCGGGGCTTAGCCCTGTGGCTGTGGAACCCTCCTGGATGCGCGTGCTGAGCGCAGGGCCGCAGGTAGGACGAAGTGCATGTGCTCGTCTACTGCTCGCTCCCGGGTCACCTGGGTGAACCCTCGGGAGGCCAGGATCTCCAGTACCCCCTGAACCAGGTTTTCGGGAACCGAAGCACCCGAGGTAAGCCCTACCGAATCCATGCCCTGCAGCCAGGTCGGGTCCAGCTCGCCCGCGTCGTCGACTCGGTGGGCCCTTTGCTCACCCTGACCAGGAAAACGCGCATCCAGGGCTTGACGGGCCACCTCGACCAGGCGCACCGAATTGGAGGAGTTGGCCGACCCCACCACAATCATGCAATCCGCCTGACCGGCCACCAGCTTGACCGCCTGCTGCCTGTTCTGGGTGGCGTAGCAGATGTCTGAGCCCGGCGGCTCCTCTATCCAGGGGAAACGTCGACGCAGGGCCGCAGCCAGGTCGGCGGTCTCATCCAGGCTCAGAGTGGTCTGGGTCAGCATGACCAGCGGCGTGTCCGGCCCGAAGTCCAAAGAGTCGATATCGGCCTCATGCTCCACCAAATGAACCCGGTCCGGGGCCTCCCCCATGACTCCAATAGCCTCGTCGTGCCCCCGGTGACCTATGTAAATGATCCGGTAGCCGTCCCGAACGAAGCGCTGCACCTCCCGGTGGACCTTGCTGACCAGGGGGCATGAGGCATCAACCACACGCATTCCCCGCCGCTGGGCCTCCTTGACGACCGAGGGAGCGATGCCATGAGCTGAGAAGACCACAGGCACCCCGGCACGGACGGCCTGGTCGGGAATCTGGTCCAGCTCGTCCACGAACACGGCCCCCCGCCGGGACAGGTCCTCGACCACATGCCGGTTGTGGACTATCTGTCGGCGCACATAGACCGGGGGCAGGCCCTGGTGGGGATTGTCCGCATCCAGGATGGTCTGCACGGTCTGGATGGCACGGTCCACCCCCGCGCAGAACCCGCGCGGATCAGCCAGGACGACCCGCCCATGCCCCTGTGGGGTCGGCTGTTCGCACACGGTGGTCCGAAATCCTGCCACTGCCGCTCCTTAACGATGTCAATCCGGACGGTTCCGGACACTGCAAGTCCATGGTAGAAAGCCAGGACGGCCCCCGGTAGTTCATCCGCCACTCTTTCACCAAGAACCCAAGACCACCCAGGCGCTAGGATGGTGGCGTACCAAGCATCAACGGCACTATGGAAGTGGGAGCATGCATACGAACGAGATGATGGGCGGGGCCGTGCCCCGGACAGGACAGCAGTACAGCATCCGTCATGGGGACTACGAAGCGGTGGTGACCGAGCTGGGAGCCATTCTGCGCGTCCTGAAATACCGGGGAAAGGACCTGCTGGCTTCATTCGACCCGGATGGGACCGTACCCTGCAGCAACGGGAACGTGCTGGTACCCTTCCCCAACCGGATCGAGGACGGCACCTACGAATTCCAGGGCCACACCTATACCCTGCCCATCGACGAGCACGACCGGAACACCGCCATCCACGGGTACGGATACCGCGCCTACTGGCGGCTGCAAGCCCTGACCGAGGACTCCGTCAGCCTCTCCTGGCGGGTGCCCGACATGGGCGGATACCCCTTCGACGTGGTTGTCACCGTCACCTACACCCTGGACGACCAGGGGCTGACCATGACCACCCGGGCTCTGAACCTGGGCGACGATGCTGCACCCTGGGCCTTCGGCATCCACCCCTGGCTAGCCAACGGCAAACAGGGGGTTGGTGACCAGATTCAGAAAGACAACGCCCCCTGCACCCTGTCCATTCCCTGCCGCACCCACGTGGTGGTCGATCCCGACAGGCTGCTGCCCATCAGTACCGAACCCGTCCAAGGGCGAACAGATCTGCGCCAGGGCCCTGCGCTGGGTGAGGATGCGGACTTCGACGATGCCTGGACTGATGTGGAGCGGGACGACGACGGCACCTGTTCGGCCT
>NZ_JBVPQK010000241.1:0-3950 GCF_058197115.1 Bifidobacterium sp. POST2/T3 (B1) | reverse complement strand
ATCGGCATCACCGCCGGGGAGGCCTCCGATCCCCGTCGGACCATCCCCAAGGCCACCAACGCCATCATCTGGAGGATTCTGGTCTTCTACATCCTGACGCTTGGGGTGATCATGGCCGTAGTCCCCTGGAATGCCATCGGCAAGCCCAACGCGCAAGGCATGGTCGTCAGCCCCTTCGTCCAGATCTTCGACTCGGTTGGAGTCCATGCAGCCGCAGGCATCCTCAACTTCGTCTGTCTGACAGCGGTCATGAGCGTCTACAACTCGGCCCTCTACTCCAACTCCCGCATGCTCTTCTCCCTGGCCCGGCAGGGCAATGCCCCCAAGTACCTGGGACGGCTGTCCAAGGGCGGCGTGCCCTACGCAGGAGTGCTGACCTCGGCCTGCATCATCGCCCTGGCGGTGGTCGTGGTCTTCCTCTGGCCCCAGTTCGCCTTCAACTACCTGATGAGCATCGCCACGATCTCGGCCATCATCAATTGGTCCATGATTATGGTGACCGAGATGCTCTTCCGGCGTGCTGTTGCCTGCGGTGAAGGCCCCGGCGACCTGGCGGGCAAGACCGGCGAGGGCGCTCTGAACGCCCTGCACTTCAAGCTGCCCTTTGCCCGGGTAACCCCCTGGGCGGTCCTGGCCTTCCTGGCCATGATCGTGGTGCTCATGTGCTTCTCGCCCAGCTACCGGGTGGCCGTCATCGCCGGGCCCATCTGGCTGATCGTCCTGCTGGTGGCCTACCAGCTGACTCAGGGGCGAGCGCGGCAGTGATATAAGCGGAAGAACTCAGCGGTCTTTCTCCTTTTTGCGGTCCGCGACCAGCGCCTCCAGCAGCCGCTGGTCGCGGTCGGCGATCATGGCTTGACTCTGGGCCCCCTGCCAGGAATAGAACCCCTGACCGCTCTTGGCGCCTAGCCGCCCTGTCTGAACCTTGGCCTTCAAGATCGGGTCCTCGCCAGGAAGGTTGTCCAAATCGTCGTAGAGGTACTTGGAGATATTGTCGAAGACATCCAACCCTCCCAAATCAGCGCTGGCGATGGGCCCAAGGATGCTCCACCGCCGACCCAGGCTGTAGGTGACGATCTCATCCACGGCCTGCGGGGTGGCGATGCCCCGTTCCACGATATTCAGGCACTCTCGAATAACGGCCGCCTGGATGCGGTTGCCTACGAACCCGAGCGATTCCGTGGACAGCGCTACGGCATGCTTGCCGATATGGTTCATGAGTTCAACCGTGGTATCCACCACGCCCTGGTCGGTGTCCGCAGCAGGCACCACCTCGACCAGGGGCATGAGCTGGGCGGGATTCCAGAAGTGGGCAACCAGGAACCGCTGAGGATGCTGCAGTACCGAGGCGATCTCAGTGGGCCCCAGTCCCGAGGTGTTAGTGGCCAGAATGGTCTGCTCTCCAACTATGGTCTCCACCTGCTGCCAAACCTGGTGCTTGACATCCATGTCTTCCAAGACGGATTCGATGACAAAGTCGGCATCAGCCAGAATGCCGTAATCAGTATCCTCCTGAATCCGATCCAGCACGCTCTCCCTCTGATCCTGGGAAATCAGACCAGCACCGATGAAAGTATCCAGATCATGCTCGATCAATCCCCTCCCCCGGTCCAGGGCCTGGCGACTGGAGTCCACCAGCCGGACCGGATACCCCCGCATGGCGAACTGGAGCGCCGTGGCATGCCCCATGGTGCCCGCCCCGATATTGCCGATTACCTTGATGTCGTCGACCTTCATCAGTCGCTGCCTTCTTTCCTAACGAATTCATACTTATCCTAAGACAGTCAACCGGCGCGACCAGGACCGCCCAGCGTGGCCAGGAACATTGCAGATTTGCCTATCGATCATCGAAGACAAGGGATCCGTTTGGGCCTTGTCTGAGAATCCCTCTATGCTGACCGGTAATTGCAAATCACTGAAGAGGTCGCCGAACCTATCAGTAACCGGGATCAGACAGTACGGTGTCGCGTATTCCCGGCGAAAGGAAGTTCGGCCGAAACGGCACGGATCCGCCCATCCGTCCCGTTGGGCCCGGGTCGAACAGGTCCGGGACTGTCGCAACCCCATGTTGCGGAGCGCTATGTGCAGTGTCACAGACAGGCAACCCGCCTGGATTCCGCCTGAGCGGAACTGGCCGGAACCGTCGTCATAGGGCTCTCAGGTCAGTTCGAGGAGAAGAGCAGTCATGGCGACCAGGCAGGGCGGAAAGGTCAGCCCCTCCACATCCGACGACCGGGTCCAACGCAACCTCAAGACCCGACACGTCACCATGATCGCCCTGGGCGGCTGCATCGGCACCGGCCTGTTCATGACTTCCGGCTCCACTATTGCCAAGGCCGGACCGGGAGGCGCGCTGGTGGCCTACGCGGCCATGGGCCTCATGGTCTACTTCCTGATGACCAGCCTGGGCGAACTGGCCACCCACCTGCCCACTTCCGGCTCCTTCGCCGCTTACAACGCCCGCTATGTGGATCCGGCACTGGGCTTCGCCATGGGCTGGAACTACTGGCTGAACTGGGCCATCACCGTGGCTGTGGACATCTCCACCGCCGCCCTGCTGATCCAGTACTGGCTGCCCCACACCCCAGGATGGATCTGGAGCCTGCTGGTCCTGGTGGTCATTTTCCTGATCAACGCCCTGACCGTGTCCACCTTTGGCGAGACCGAGTTCTGGCTCTCCCTGATCAAGGTGGTGACGGTGATTGTCTTCCTGGTCATCGGTCTGGCCATGATCTGCGGCATCATGTTCCGCCCGGCCGTGGGCCTGGGCAACTTCACCTACAAGGATGCTCCTTTCGTGGGCGGATTCCCCGCCATTCTCAACGTCTTTTTGATTGCAGGCTTCTCCTTCCAGGGCACCGAGCTGATCGGCGTCACGGCCGGCGAGTCCGAAAACCCCGGCAAGGCGGTTCCCAAGGCCATCAATGACGTCTTCTGGAGGATCCTGCTCTTTTATATTTTGTCCATCTTCGTCATCGCTGCGCTGATCCCCTACACCAGCCCTAATCTGCTGAGCTCCGCCGAGGGGGACATCGCCATGTCGCCCTTCACCCTGGTCTTCCAGCGGGCCGGCCTGGCCTCGGCAGCCAGCGTCATGAACGCCATCATCCTGACCTCGGTCCTCTCGTCCGCCAACTCAGGGGTCTACGCCTCCACCCGGATGCTCTACGCCCTTGCCAAGGACCATTACGCCCCGGCCTTCTTCGGGCACACCACCCGACACGGCATCCCCATGGCCTCGCTAGTCGCCACTCTCGTGGTCTCCCTGGCTACCTTCGCCGCCAGCATCTTCGGCCAGCGAATCTACATGTGGCTGGTGGCCGCCTCGGGGCTCACCGGATTCATCGTCTGGATCGGCATCGCACTCAGCCACTATCGCTTCCGCCGCGCCTGGGTGGTCCAGGGCCACCGGGTTGAGGAGCTGCGCTACCATGCCAAGCTCTTCCCCCTGGGGCCCATCCTGGCCCTGATTCTGTGCATCATCGTCATCGGCGGGCAGAACATCGAGGCCTTCGTCAACTGGAACTGGCAGGAGATCGGCGTCACCTACATCAGCGTGCCCCTGGTGCTTGCGCTCTACCTGGGCTACAAGATCCGATACCATACCCGTATCGTTCCCCTGAAAGAGATGGATTTGAGCGGGGATCCGGAATCGCTATGAAAGATTTGTCAACTAGCATGACACATTATGACCATGGGAGCTGGAAAGCCACACCAATGGCATAGACTCCCTAAGCGTTCGAGGACCGGCTCAAGGACCCGGCCATATGAATCTGTTCCGGCATCCAGCCGGCATATCAGGAATCGCAATTTCAGTACGACCCCGGACTCCCCGGTGCGTCGCCCAGCCAAAAGGAGGAGGATCATGACGCGGAACACCAGCAATGCAGCGTCGAACACCAATCAATCCGACCGGGCCGGGCAAGAGCATCATGGCTACGGCAGCGTCA
>NZ_JBVPQK010000240.1:0-3960 GCF_058197115.1 Bifidobacterium sp. POST2/T3 (B1) | reverse complement strand
CGGCCCGAGTATAGCCACCCTTCCTTACTGGCCCAGACCGGTCAGCTGATCGTGAATGCCCATGCAAGCCTGGAGGCAGTAGAGCAGACATACGACCAATAGTGGTTTCATCGTATATGAGTAAGAACAGAATCTTTCGGCATCACGCAAGGCCGGACTGTCGGGACGACAAGGGCTCTCGACGACGGTTTATGCCTTGACCACGAACAGATGTGAGACCGCCATCGACAGGGCAACGGCAAGACCCATGGGCATGAAGGCCATGACCGGCAGGTGGCATACCTCCATCAGCATGGCCATGGCCATGAGTGGAGCTTGCTGGGAGGCGGCCAGCAGGGAGGCGGCGCCAATAACGGCACACTGCCAGACCGGCAGGCCAGGCAGAAGGTAAGCCAGCGATAGGCCCAATACAGCGCCCGTAGCGGATCCCAAAGCTATGGAAGGTGTCAGAGTACCGCCGAAGGCCCCGGCACGGATGGTGGCTGTGGTCAGCAGAGCCTTGACCAGAGCGAAGAGGACCAAGAGGGCAAGTGACTGAGCCAGCTGGAGCCCAGAGAATCCGGCAGGCAGGCGTTGATCCATGCCCATCTGGGCCAGAGCCCGGCCATTGCCCATCACCTGGGGGACGACCAAGGCGACCAGGCCAGTCAGCAGGGCTACCCCCGTCAGCTGCCAAATGGCGGCAGGGCCAGTGGTTCTATGGGCCTCTGCCCAGGAGGTCATCCGCCGGAATCCAGCCCCCAGCAGTCCCATGACCGGTCCGATCAGCAAGACTACCGCCATAAGCCAAGGCCGGAAGGGCTCGGAGCCGACCTTATAGTAAGGGGCAAACCCCTTGATGGATCCTCCGACCAGAGTAGCCAGAGCTGACATGGCCAGATTGACCGTCACCACTTCGGCATCCACCCGCCGCAGCAGCACCTCAATGCCGAAGAAGGCACCAGTCAGAGGCGCAATGTAAATGCCGGCGAATCCCGCACCAGCAGCCGAAGCGACCAGCAGCGGACCGTCCTGGTCACGTAGCCCCAGCCGCCGTCCCATCCTGGTCCAGAGACCGCCCAGTAGAGCCCCGGCCTCGCGAGGGGCCACCTCCCTGCCGATGGAGCCCCCAGCAGCCACAAAGAAAATCTGGGTGAGCACATGAACCACGGTCTGCCCCGGGGGCATAGGCGCGCCCTTGACGGCCTGGCCGACCGATGGAACCAGCCTGGTCCTCGTCCGCAGCCAGGCCCAGACCAGACCAGCCACCAGTCCGGCGAGGGTCACCGAGGCCAGCCTTCTGATCGGCGGCACCGCCTCAGCCGTGGGTGCCCCTGGAGTCTCAGCGAAATCTAACAGGCCGACCTGGGTCAGCTCAAAAAATCTAGCCAGCAACCCCGAAGAAAGTCCGACCAGCAAGCCCAGGCAGAGCACCGAGACCGCCAGACCCCAGCTGCGGGAAAGCTGGAATCCGCGGTTGGGCCCTGGAGCCTGGTCAGGCTTTCGTTGGATATGCACAACCCCAATCTAGCGGAAGCAACCGCCAGTAGAGCGTTAGCCCAAGCAGCCTATCTGTCAGTCAGTCTTGTTCTTGAGAGCGTCCCGCAGGAAGTCCCGCTGCAAAATAAGCAGGTTCTCGGCCACGGTCTCATCGTTGGTCATGTGGGTGATGCCGGTCAGCGGCAGGACCGTATGGGGACGTCCAGCCGCCATCAGAGCGCCGGAGAGCCTCAGGGTGTTGGCCACGGAGACGTTGTCATCAGCGAACCCATGGATCAGCATCAGCGGACGACGCAGCGAGGGGGCATCATCGATGATCCCGTTACGGCGGTAGACGGCCGGATCCATGCCCAGATAGCGCTCGGTGTAGTGGGTGTCGTAAAGAGTCCAGTCCGTGGGCGGGGCACCCGCGCAGGCCGCATGGATTCGGTCGGGAGCCCGCAGAACCGATAGGGCCGACAGGAAGCCGCCATAGGACCAGCCGATCATGGCCACATGCCCCAGGTCGGCCTCAGGAGCGAAGTCCGGCAGGGCCTCCAGAGCCTCGAGTTGGTCGTCCAGCGTCACCTGGGCCATGTCCTCAAAAATGGCCCGATCCCAGGCAGGACCACGACCAGGCGTGCCCCGGCCGTCGGCGGTCAGGACCAGGAAGCCCTGATCGGCCCACCACTGGGACTCCCAGTAGTAGGACTGGTTGAAGACCACCTGCTGGGCACCTGGCCCGCCGTAGGGCTTGAGCAGGACGGGCAGGCTGTCAGCGCTGGCGTAGGGGCTGGATTCAGAGGGTCTGACGATGGCTGCGAACAGCTCGTGCTGCCCCATGCGCACGAAGTCCACGTTGGGGGTGAACCCGGGATCGCTACTGGTGTCGGCCAGGACAGCGCTCATAGCCCCCTGGCTATTGATATGACCTGTATCCACGGCCCGACGATCAGGACGATCCTGATGCTCCGGCCGTACGGGTTCGCCAGTCTGCCTAGCGCTGCTGTCCGGGCGAGCTTCGCCCACCAGACCCAGTCCTTCAGCACCCAGGCGGTCCAGATCCCCATCAGCCCCCAGATAGCAGTGCCGCACCTGTCCCTGCGCCGAAGCCATGGTCCGGCCGCTGACTACAATGCCGTGTCCGGCTCGCGAGGCGGACCACACTCCGGGCAGACGGTTGAGCACATGGATAGAACCGTCATAGCTCAGGCGCATCAGATCGAAGCTGCGGGGGTCGGTGGAGACCACCGCCAGCACATCGCGATCCTCCACAGACAGCACCTGCCGAACCTGGCAGCCCGCTGGAGAGAAGACCTTTCCATCAAGACGCAGCCGCGTGGTGTCGGTTTCTGTGTCGATAAAGGCATCCACCAGCCCGCCCTGGGGCTGGTAAGCCGGCAGCCCGGGCACCAGGTCGATCCACTGGTCGTTGTCATGCTTTTGCAGCACCCTGGTGGCCACCTTGGGTGCCGCCTCGGGATCAAGCAAGGTCATATTCTGCCCCGGCTCCAAACCCTGACGGGCATCCGGCACCTGCACATCCAGGATCCTGTCCTCGGTCTGTCGCCGGTTCTGAACCAGCAGCAGGGGCCGATGCCCGTCCTGCCAGCGGACCACGGCCAGGTACTCGAAGGCCTGATGGTCCCAGTCCACCTCGCCCACCCAGGGGTCGGCGTCATCCTGGCCCAGGAGGACCAGGCTCAGCCCGACGCGGGCATTGGCAGTCAGAGCCTGGGGATACCGCCGGGCGCGCGGTCCGACCTGGGGATTGGCCGGATCGCTGATGTACCAGATCGGCTCATCGGAGGAATCAGTGTGCTCGACCAGCAGGGCCCGGGAATCCGGCGACCACCAGAACCCCTGGTAACGGTCCATCTCCTCGCCGGCCACGAACTCGGCCAGCCCCAGCTTCATCCGATCATCAGTGCCAGGGCGCAGGGCGAGAACAGCCCGTTCTCGGTCTTGTCCGGCATCCTGCCCAATGGAGACCACCATTAGCCGGTCGCCAGTCGTATAGGCCACCATAGTACCGTCCGGGCTGATGGCGGGATTAAGCGCAACCGAATCACCGTCTTCCAAGCTCAGGGCCCGTGTGGAGGCGGTGAGACCATCAGTGGCTATCAGCGACAGCCAGAGCCGGCCACCCAAGGCAAAGACCACCCGGTCCCCGGCAGCATCCACGCTGTAATCAACAATGCCCTCGCCGCCTTCTCGCGAGCGCTCCCTGCGAGCCAGCTCGGCGGCTGGCACCTGTTCCTGATCCGCATCCTCCAGCAGAGTCCTAGGGTCAGCCAGGAGCACCTCATGGTGTCGGCCTTCCTGGTCAAAGACAGACAGCCAGAGCCCAGTCACCAGGTCCTCAGGCCCGTCGGAGCGCAGGAAGACGGCTCGTGAACCGTCCCCCACCGCCAGGGCCGACCGTGGCGCACCCAACGTAAACCGCAGGGTCCGGGCCTTGGCCCGCGGATATGCCTCCATCGCCCGATCCACCTCTTCGGC
>NZ_JBVPQK010000239.1:0-3960 GCF_058197115.1 Bifidobacterium sp. POST2/T3 (B1) | reverse complement strand
CGGCCCGAGTATAGCCACCCTTCCTTACTGGCCCAGACCGGTCAGCTGATCGTGAATGCCCATGCAAGCCTGGAGGCGGTAGAACAGGCATACGACCAACAGTGGTTTCATCGTATATGAGTAAGGACGGAATCTTTGGGCATCACGCAAGGCCGGACTGTCAGGACGACAAAGGCTCTCGACGATAGTTCATGACTTTGCCACGAACAGACGCGAGACCGCCATCGACAGGGCCACAGCCAAGCCCATGGGCATAAAGGCCATGACCGGCAGGTGGCAGACCTCCATGAGCATGGCCATAGCCATGAGCGGAGCCTGCTGGGAGGCGGCCAGCAGAGAGGCGGCACCAAGGACGGCACACTGCCAGACCGGCAGGCCAGGCACTAGGCAAACCAGCAATAGGCCCAAAACAGCGCCCATGGCTGATCCTAAGGCTATGGATGGCGTCAGGGTGCCCCCAAAGGCCCCGGCACGGATGGTGGCTGTAGTCAGCAGAGCCTTGGCCAGAGCGAAGAGGACCAAGAGGGCAAGTGACTGAGCCAGCTGGAGCCCAGAAAATCCGGCAGGCAAACGCTGATCCATGCCCATCTGGGCCAGAGCCCGGCCATTGCCCATCACCTGAGGGACGACCAAGGCGACCAGACCGGTCAACAGGGATATCCCCGTCAGCTGCCAGATGGCGGCAGGGCCAGTGGTTCTATGGGCCTCTGCCCAGGAGGTCATCCGCCGGAATCCAGCCCCCAGCAGCCCCATGACCGGTCCGATCAGCAAAACTACTGCCATAAGCCAGGGCCGGAAGGGTTCGGAGCCGACCTTATAGTAAGGAGCAAACCCCTTGATGGATCCCCCGACCAGAGTAGCCAGGGCCGACATGGCCAGATTGACCGTCACCACTTCGGCATCAACCCGCCGCAGCAGCACCTCGATGCCGAAGAAGGCACCAGTCAGAGGCGCAATGTAAATGCCGGCGAATCCCGCACCAGCAGCCGAGGCGACCAGCAGTGGACCGTCTTGATCACGTAGCCCCAGCCGCCGTCCCATCTTGGTCCAGAGACCGCCCAGAAGAGCCCCGGCCTCGCGAGGGGCCACCTCCCTACCTATGGAGCCACCAGAAGCCACAAAGAAAATCTGGGTGAGCACATGGACCACGGTCCGCCCCGGGGGCATGGGCGCGCCCTTGACAGCTTGGCCGACCGAGGGGACCAGTCTGGTCCTCGTCCGCAGCCAGGCCCAGACCAGACCGGCCACAAGACCGGCAAGAGTCACCGAGGCCAGCCTTCTGATCGGCGGTACTGCTTCAGCCGTGGGAGCGCCTGGAGTCTCAGCGAAACCCAACAGGCCGACCTGTGTCAGCTCGAAGAACCTTGCCAGCAGGCCCGAAGAAAGTCCGACCAGCAGCCCCAGGCAGAGCACTGAGACCGTCAGGCCCCAGCTGCGGGGAAGCTGGAATCCGCGGTTGGGTCCTAGAGCCTGGTCAGGCTTTCGCTGGATATGCACAATCCCAATCTAGCGGAAGCAACCGCCAGCAGAGCGTTAACCCAAGCGGCCTTTCTGTCAGTCCGTCTTGTTCTTGAGGGCGTCCCGCAGGAAGTCCCGCTGCAAAATGAGCAGGTTCTCGGCCACAGTCTCGTCGTTGGTCATGTGGGTGATGCCGGTCAACGGCAGAACCGTATGGGGGCGTCCAGCCGCCATCAGAGCGCCGGAGAGCCTCAGGGTGTTGGCCACGGAGACATTGTCGTCCGCGAACCCGTGGATCAGCATCAGCGGGCGACGCAGCGAGGGGGCGTCATCAATGATCCCGTTGCGGCGGTAGACGGCCGGGTCCAGACCTAGATAGCGCTCGGTGTAATGGGTGTCGTAAAGAGTCCAGTCCGTGGGCGGGGCACCCGCACAGGCCGCATGGATCCGGTCGGGAGCCCGCAGAACCGATAGGGCCGACAGGAAGCCGCCATAGGACCAGCCGATCATGGCCACATGCCCCAGGTCGGCCTCGGGAGCGAAGTCCGGCAGGGCCTCCAAAGCCTCAAGCTGGTCATCCAGAGTCACCTGGGCCATGTCCTCAAAGATGGCCCGATCCCAGGCAGGACCACGACCAGGCGTGCCTCGGCCGTCGGCGGTCAGTACCAGGAAGCCCTGATCGGCCCACCACTGGGACTCCCAGTAGTAGGACTGGTTAAAGACCACCTGCTGGGCACCTGGCCCGCCGTAGGGCTTGAGCAGGACGGGCAGGCTGTCGGCGCTGGCGTAGGGGCTGGATTCAGAGGGCCTGACGATGGCTGCGAACAGCTCGTGCTGCCCCATGCGTACGAAGTCCACGTTGGGGGTGAACCCGGGATCGCTGCTGGTGTCGGCCAGGACAGCGCTCATAGCTCCCTGGCTATTGATATGACCTGTATCCACGGCCCGGCGATCAGGACGATCCTGATGCTCCGGCCGTACAGGTTCGCCAGTCTGCCTAGCGCTGCTGTCAGGGCGAGCTTCGCCCACCAGGCCCAGCCCTTCAGCACCCAGGCGGTCCAGATCCCCATCAGCCCCCAGATAGCAGTGCCGCACCTGTCCCTGCGCCGAAGCCATGGTCCGGCCGCTGACCACGATGCCATGGCCGGCTCGTGAGGCAGACCACACTCCAGGCAGGCGGTTGAGCACATGGATGGAGCCGTCATAGCTCAGGCGCATCAAATCGAAACTGCGGGGATCAGTGGAGACCACCGCCAGCACATCGTGGTCCTCCACAGACAGCACCTGCCGAATCTGGCAACCCGCTGGGGAGAAGACCTTTCCGTCAAGGCGCAGCCGCGTGGTGTCGGCTTCTGTGTCGATAAAGGCATCCACCAGCCCGCCCTGGGGCCGGTAGGCCGGCAGCCCGGGCACCAAGTCGAGCCACTGATCGTTGCTATGCTCCTGCAGCACCATGGTGGACACCTTGGGTGCCGCCTCGGGATCAAGCAGGGTCATATTCCGCCCCGGCTCCAAATCCTGACGGGCATCCGGCACCTGCACATCCAGGATCCTGTCCTCGGTCTGTCGGCGGTTCTGAACCAGCAGCAGGGGCCGATGCCCCTCCTGCCAGCGGACCACGGCCATGTACTCGAAGGCCTGATGGTCCCAGTCCACCTCGCCCACCCAGGGGTCGGCGTCATCCTGGCCCAGGAGGACCAGGCTCAGCCCAACGCGTGCGTTGGCGGTCAGAGCCTGGGGATACCGCCTGGCGCGCGGCCCGACCTGGGGATTGGCCGGATCGCTGATGTACCAGATCGGCTCATCGGAGGAATCAGTGTGCTCGACCAGCAGAGCCCGGGAATCCGGCGACCACCAGAACCCCTGGTAGCGATCCATCTCCTCGCCGGCCACGAACTCGGCCAGCCCCAGCTGCATCCGATCATCAGTGCCGGGGCGCAGGGCCAGGACAGCCCGTTCATGGTCCTGCTCGGCACCCTGCCCGATGGTGACCACCATTAGACGGTCGCCAGTCGTATAGGCCACCATGGTGCCGTCCGGGCTGATGGCGGGATTAAGCACAGCCGAATCACTGTCTTCCAAGCTCAGAGCCCGTGTGGAGGCGGTGAGACCATCAGGGGCTATCAGCGAAAGCCAGAGCCGACCGCCCAGGGCAAAGACCACCCGATCCCCGGCAGCATCCACGCTGTAATCGACAATGCCCTCGCCGCCTTCTCGCGAGCGCTCCCTGCGGGCCAGCTCGGCGGCTGGCACCTGTTCCTGGTCCGCATCCTCCAGCAGAGCCCTGGGATCAGCCAAGAGCACCTCATGGTGTCGGCCTTCCTGGTCAAAGACGGACAGCCAAAGCCCGGTCACCAGGTCCTCAGGCCCGTCGGAGCGCAGGAAGACGGCGCGTGAACCGTCCCCCACCGCCAGGGCCGACCGCGGCGCACCCAACGTAAACCGCAGGGTCCGGGCCTTGGCCCGCGGATATGCCTCCATCGCCCGATCCACCTCTTCGGC
>NZ_JBVPQK010000238.1:1895-3977 GCF_058197115.1 Bifidobacterium sp. POST2/T3 (B1) | reverse complement strand
AGTTTCAGGTCGGGCCGTTTGGGCAGCAGGGCGGTCAGATACCCCAGCAGAAAGTCGATGTTCAGGCTGCGCTCGTGGGCCTCGTCGATGATGATGGTGTCGTAGGCCCGCAGCTGGGGATCGCCCTGGATCTGCGCAAGGAGGATGCCGTCGGTGACCACTCGCAGGCGGGTGCTGCGGCTGGACTTGTCGGTGAAACGCACCTGGTAGCCGATCTGGTCGCCCAGCCTGGTGCCCGTCTCCGAGGCAATGCGCTCAGCCACGGTTCTGGCGGCGATCCTCCTGGGCTGGGTGTGCACGATTTGGCGGCCGTGGTCGCCGCGACCCATCTCCAGGAGGATTTTGGGGATCTGAGTGGTCTTGCCTGAGCCGGTCTGACCCGAGACGATGACCACCTGAGAGGACTGCACGGCATGGACGATGTCCTCCTTGGCCGCGCTGATGGGCAGCTCGGCAGGATACTCGAACCTCATGCCCGGCCCACCTCGATGATTCGGTAGCCCTTGGCCGAGGCATACTTCTCGGCCGTCCAGCCGGGGCCCAGGGCGTCAGCCAGCCAGGGGATCAGGGAGTCGGCACCGAGATTGCGTTGGACCACCAGATAGGCCCGGCCCTGGGGCTTCAGTCTGGGCAGGTAGGTCATCAGCAGGTCGTGCAGGACCGTCTTGCCCACTCGGATGGGCGGGTTGGACCAGATCAGATCGAAGCGCAAATCGTCCGGCACCTGCTCCGGGGTCAGGGTGCGCACCTTGTCAAGGTCCTGGGATCGGGCGTTGCGGGCAGTCAGATCCAGGGCCCGCAGGTTGGTGTCCACAGCGTAGACGTTGGCCTTGGGCGACTGCATGGCCATGCTCAGGGCGATGGGTCCCCATCCGCAGCCCAGGTCCAGAAAGTCGCCCTCTGTCGGTGGCTGAGGGACGCGTTTGAGCAAGACCGAAGTGCCCAGATCGAGCCTGCCCGACGAGAAGACCCCGTGAGAGACCTCCACCTGGCAGGTGCGGTCGGCCAAGTCCACCTTGATGGTTCGCCGCTGGTCGGGGGAGGCCGGACGGGCCACGAAGTACTGTTCGCCTCCGTCCGTCTCGGTCCTGGAGGATTGCCCCCGGCTGCTGCCATGGTCCCTGTGCGTCATGTCCATCCCATCCGTCTTTGAAGTCTGCCCGTCCCTCGGGCACCCGCTGATGTCTGCTAAGAAGATGATAATAAAGACTGTGTCGTGATTCCGCCTATACCGGATTCGTTCCCTAGTCCATAGATCAACGCAGAGGTGCCTTTGACCCAAGAAAAACCGACCCAAGAGCATGGTTCAGCAGTTGACGATGCCCATCAGGACCCGCTCTCTCACAAATCCGAGGTACTGACCGGCAGTGAAGGGCAGGCCGGGCAGGACCAGGATCAGGAGTGGGAGGAGCGCAGTCGGCGCAATGCCTTCCGCCATGTCGAGGGGCTGGGTGAGCTCCAGGACGTGACCGAGGTGGAATACCGCAAGGTCCGTCTGGAGCGGGTGGTCCTGGTCGGCGTCTGGTCGGGTTCGCGGACCACGGTCGGTCAGGCCGAGGAGTCCCTGCGCGAGCTGGCTGCCCTGGCGAGGACTGCCGGGGCCGAGGTGCTTGACGGACTGCTTCAGCAGCGGGTCAAGCCGGATCCGGCCACCTACCTGGGTTCGGGCAAGGCGCGGGAGCTGGCAGATATTGTGGCCCGGCTGAGCGCCGACACCATCATTACCGATGACGACCTTCATCCCTCCCAGCGACGTGCCCTTGAGGATGTCACCAAGGTCAAGGTGGTCGACAGGACGGCCCTGATTCTGGACATCTTTGCCCAGCATGCAACAAGCCGCGAGGGCAAGGCCCAGGTGGAGCTGGCTCAATTGGAGTATATGTTGCCCAGGCTGCGTGGCTGGGGTGGATCCCTCTCCCGCCAGGCTGGTGGCCAGGCTGCCGGGCAGGCCGGCGGCATAGGCTCGCGCGGCCCAGGCGAGACGAAGATCGAAACAGACCGGCGTGTCATCAGACGGCGGATTTCCCGGCTGAAGCGCCAGATCGCCCAGATGGCCCCCTCTCGTCAGGTCAAGCGCGGATC
>NZ_JBVPQK010000238.1:0-1795 GCF_058197115.1 Bifidobacterium sp. POST2/T3 (B1) | reverse complement strand
TGCCCGCCCCTGCTGTGCATGTCCAGGCCATCCTGCCCTATACCAGCGGCTCCCTGCTGGAGCAGGTACGGCAGTTGGGACGGGTGGATTCATTGGAATACCGGGCCGATGGGGTTGCGCTGAGCGCTGACGTGGATGACCGGCTGGCGGCTGCCGTGCTTGACCAGGCCATTGATCAGAAGCCCTTGCAGGCTCCAGCGGGTGACACGCCATCGTCCGGACTGAACTCGTAAGGGCAGAGGCGAACCAGGTCACCTATGCTGGGTAGACTACGTATGTTGTCAGCGGCAAACCCGTTTCTCGGGTTCCGATAAGAGAGGTCCATAAAATATGGCGGAATCATCAATCAAGCCAACCAAGCTAGCGATCGTGGGAGCTGGAGCCGTGGGGTCGACTCTGGCCTTTTCGGCGGCCCAGCGTGGCGTGGCTCGAGAGATCGTTCTTGAGGATATCAACGCCCAGCGTGTTGAGGCCGAGGTTCGCGACATGCAGCACGGATCCAGCTTCTACCCCACGGTCACCATCGACGGCTCGGACGATCCGCAGATCTGCGCCGATGCCGACATGGTGGTCATCACGGCCGGAGCCAGGCAGAAGCCGGGGCAGACGCGGCTGGACCTGGCAGGCGCCACTATCAATATGATGAAGTCCATCATCCCTCAGATGGTCGAGGTGGCTCCCAATGCCATCTTCCTGCTGATCACCAACCCCGTCGACATCGTCACCAGGGTTTCGCTGGAGCTGTCCGGACTGCCTGTCAACCAGATGTTCGGTTCGGGCACCAACCTGGACTCCGCCCGCCTGCGCTACCTTATCGGTCAGCAGACCGGGGTCAATGTCAAGAACGTCCATGCCTACATCGCTGGTGAGCACGGCGACTCCGAGGTCCCGCTCTGGAGCTCGGCAACCATCGGCGGCGTGCCCATGTGCGACTGGATGGAACTGCCCGGCCATGAGCCTTTGGATGCGGCCAAGCGCGAGGAGATCCACCAGGAGGTGAAGAACGCTGCCTACCAGATCATCGAGGGCAAGGGGGCGACCAACTTCGCTATCGCCATGTCCGGCGTGGACATCATCGAGTCCATCCTGAACGGCACCGACCGGATCCTGCCTGTCAGCTCCCTGCTGGAAGACTTCCACGGCATATCGGACGTGTGCATGTCGGTGCCCAGCGTGCTCAACCGCGAAGGGGTCAACACCCACATCAACACCCCGCTGAGCGACGGCGAGCTGGCCGCTCTGAAGCGTTCCGCCGAGACCCTCAAGGAGACGGCAAGCAAGTTCGGTTTCTGAGTATTTCACAGGAAACTCTTGCCTCGCAGTCCCTGGTGGCATACCTTGGTGATTGATGAAACGGGGTATGCATGAGCGCTCATGAAGGTGTTGTTCAGGGTGGCGGATCCGCCCATCGTCGACAGTTGCTGACGACCTTGGCTCTGACTGGATCGGTCTTCGTAGCTGAAGTCGTCGGCGCCTTGGTCACCCGTAGCCTGGCCTTGCTGGTCGACGCTGGGCACATGATGACCGACATGGCTGTGCTGATCGCATCCACTGTCACTGCTGTGTTGATGGAACGCCGCCCCACAAATCGGCGGACCTGGGGCTGGTCCCGTCTGGAGGTCATCACGGCGGCTGGCGGGGCTTTGGTTCTGCTGGCTGTGGGAATTTACGCCATTGTAGAGGCCGTCTTGCGGCTCTTGTCACCCGGGCGGGACCAGGTCCAGCAACGGGGGCTCCTGCTCTTCTTCGGCATCTTGGGTCTGGCTGCCAATGTGGGGTCCATCCTGGTCCTGGC
>NZ_JBVPQK010000237.1:0-4030 GCF_058197115.1 Bifidobacterium sp. POST2/T3 (B1) | reverse complement strand
GACCGCGAGGCCATCAAGGAGCTGGACGACCTGGACATCGTCAGCTCCAACATTCTGCAGGACCACGTGCAGGAGCTCGAGCACTTCCAGTGGTTCATGCGCAGCCACCTGTTCTGAGTTTATTGAGTTGCTGAGTTCTGAGAACTCGTCACAGCTCCGATAAGCGGTAAGCCAGCGGCCCTGCATCGTGAAAGGTGCGGGGCCGCTGGCATTTTCTCTGACCGAGATAGACTCTGGGCTTCAGGATAGAATTGACACTTGGGAGACGGCCGGGCGCCGCCTCATGCCGGGAAGACTGGTCGGCCATGGAAGACCGAACCCTATCCGCCCGACCAGGAGCATCATGCCGCCCACGCCTACATTCCCAGCATTCTCTGTCAATCCACGTCGTCAGGATTACGACGATTCGAATTCGCAACAGAATCTCAAACCTTTCAATCCCAGGCAGTCGGATTCCCGACCATCAGACCCCCAACCTAATTCCGGACCGTCGGAGTCCAAGCCATCGAATGCCCAGCCATCAAATCCGCAGCGTGGGCGGGGTGGATCTGACAGGGACCGGCACAACCGACTCCATCCTTCAAACTTCTTAGCCGCTCTGTCATCGTTGGCTGAAAACGATCGGATCACCGGGCTATTCATGATGGCCTGCGCCCTGGCCGGGCTGATCCTGGCCAATCTTCCAGAGACCGGGCCGGGGCTGAACGCTCTTGCCGCTTGGATTCCTCTGGACCTGCCCGGTGGACTGAGCCTGTCCCTGAAGGATTGGATACAGGACGGGCTGTTGACCATATTCTTCCTGACCATGGGCCTTGACCTGCGCCAGGAGGCTGCCACGGGCACTCTGCGCGACCACAGGCAGGTCCTGCTGCCCATGCTGGCCGCCTTGGGCGGTGTGGCCGTTCCGATCCTGATCTACTGCCTGTTCAACCTGGGCTCCCCTGCCGGGTTGCGCGGCTGGGCTGTTCCAACGGCCACCGATGTAGCCTTCTCCCTGGCGGCTCTGCAACTGCTCCTGCCCAAGGCCGGGCCCGCCCTGCAGGCCTTTTTGATGACTCTGGCCATCTTCGACGACCTGATCGGCGTCCTGCTGATCGCCCTGGGCTACTCCAGCTTGGGACAACCGAGCTGGCTGCTTGTCTGCCTGGTCGGCCTAGTGGTCTGGGCCTTGCTGGTCCGAGCGGCGAGCCGTTCCGCCCGGCTCTGGCGACCCTTGGTACCTCTCTACTTGTTGGGCGCTCTCGCAGGTGGTCTGCTGGCCTGGTACAGCCTCTTCAAGGCTGGAATCCACCCGGTGCTGGCGGGAGTTGCAATGGGCCTATTGACCCCTGTAGCCAGGCCGAATGCGGCCGAAGCGGAAGCAACAGAAGCGGAAGAGCCTTCGGCCAGTACCGCGCCGAACATAACTGAGCCAACCGAGCATAGGCCAACCGATACAAAACCATCCGGTACCGAGCCGACCGAGACCCATCCACCAGTGACCAGTCAAGCCAATACCAAACCAGCTGGGTTTGAACCAACTGAGATTGAGCCAAACCGCAACCCGACGCTATCACCGGCTGAACGGCTGGACCACTTCCTGACCCCTTTGAGCGCCCTGGTGATCCTGCCCCTTTTCGCCTTCTTCTCGCTGTCCATCTCCCTGGATCAGCTGGGACCCGGACTGCTGACTGACCGGGTCTTCTGGGGCGCCACGCTGGGACTGGCCTTGGGCAAACCCCTGGGGATCATGACCATGCTGGTCCTGGCAGGCCATCTGGGGCTGCGGCGACCTGCCGGCTCCACGACCGGGAACCTGATCGGCCTCTGCCAGCTCTGCGGAATCGGCTTCACCATGTCCTTCCTGATCGCCAACCTGGCCTTCGCCGGATCCCCACACCTGGAGTCAGCCCTGCTGGGCGTGCTGGCAGGGTCGGTCCTGTCCGTGCTCATCGTGGCCGTCGGCACCATTCCCGGTCGACTGCGGTCCGCCAGGCACGTCTCATCCTGACTGCAGGACTCATCCCTCTGCCAGACTCAGCCCATGCCAGAATCTTCCCCTGCCAGTCTCGGTTTCCTACAGAATCGACCCCCCAACCAGACTCAGCTGCGACGGTAGAGCTTGGTGTAGGAGCCCTCGGCCCGGGGACGGACCACGATTTGGTCGATGTCCACAGTGTCGGGCTGCTCCAGGGCCCAGGTGACGCATCCAGCGATGTCGTCGGCGGTCAGCGGGTCGGGCACCCCGGCGTAGACCGCATCGGCCCGGTCGCTATCCCCGCCGAACCGCTTCAGGGAGAACTCATCGGTGTGGACCAGGCCCGGAGCGATGTCGACCACGCGCACTGGCTCGCCAATCAGTTCCAGCCGCAGAATGCGGGCCATGACCCGTTCCGCCGCCTTGGAAGCGCAGTATCCGCCACCGCCCTCGTAGGGCTCGATGCCTGCCGTGGAGGAGATCACCAGAACCGTGCCCTCCGACTCTTTCAGGGCCGGGAGCAGCTTCTGGATGACCCGCAGGGTGCCAATGACGTTCAGCTCGTACATGCCGCGCCAGTCGTCCAGGCTAGAGGTAGCCACCGGGTCCTTGCCAAATGCCGCACCGGCGCAGTTGACCAGAGCCTTGACCGGCCCACCCTTGAGCACAGCTTCGACGGCCGCCTGGGTGGAGTCCTCGTCGGTCACATCGCAGACCTCATAGGTGAAGTTCTGACCCAGCTGGTCGGCGAGGGCCTTGAGATTGTCCTCGCGCCGAGCCAGACCGACCACCTTCCAGCCCTTGTCCACCAAGGCCCGCACACTGGCCTGGCCGATGCCACTGGAGGCGCCAGTCACCACGGCACGCTTGATTGTTTTCTTGGATTCCGTCATCTCATCCGCTCCTTCATGATTTATTCCCCCGGATTGACTCCACGCTTGCCTCCGGTTCGCAGGGAGCCTGCCTAGCTGCTGCAGGATCGCCCTTCTTCTTTAACGCTAGCGCACCAGCATGGGCTGTGACAGACTCTCTTCGTTCTTCGATGACAAATGTGGCGCATTAAACCAGCCTCGAGCAGGGTCGGAACGAATTAAAGGCAGGTTAGTTGAGTCAAAATAGATCAAAGTCAGATCGGGCTGAATCAGGCCGTATAGTCAGGTTAGATCAGGATCGAAAGGATGCGTCAAAAAACCAATCCTGCTTCGTACGAGATGGCCTAGCGGGGCTCCGATTCGGAGCTCATCAGTACGAATGATGCTGTGGGTTCATAATTTACTGGCTCGCAGTGTGCAAGTTTAGAAATCACGCCGAGTTCACAGCTCCCGAAATCATGACTCTGGAAATCATGACTTCAGATGTCGAAGCTTCGGAGGTTACAGAGCTAAATAGCGGTTGAGCCGACGACGGCGCTCAGCCCAGTCGGGCATATAACGATCCATCCGCGCGCGGAAGCCGGGCCCGTGACCATGCTCGTAGAGGTGGGTCAGCTCGTGAACCAGCACATACTCCAGCAGGTCGGGATCCAGCCAAGCCAGGTCGGTGTTGAGCCGGATGCTGGCAGTGGCGGGAGTGCAGGAGCCCCAGCGAGTTTTCATCTTCCGCAGACTGATGCGCTCAGGCCGACGGCCTACCACAGGGACCCAGCGATCCAGAAGGATGGGCAACCTCTCACGGAGAATCCTCTTTGCTTCGGCCTCGGATCGGTCTGGCGACAGCAGACCATCAGCTCCAGGCTGGGCGTATACATCGCGTGAGCGGGCCAGACGCTCTCTAGTGGTTACGATCCAGCGGCGCTTGCCGTCGATAAAGGCACGAATCTGGTCATCGCTCAGCTTTAGAGGCGCCGTCACTTCCAGATGGCCGTCAGGCGGCTTGACTCGCAGATAGACGTTGACGATCCGCTTCCTGATGACCAGAACCGTCTCGTCGCCGATCTCCAGCTGCTCCGACCGGACTGGTTCCGCACGCCGTTTCCGCCTCATGACCTCCATTCTTTCGCCAAGACGCGACGCGACGCCGCCGAGATTGACTTGAGGGGACACTATGGTAAGCTATCCATTTGTGTGATTCTTC
>NZ_JBVPQK010000236.1:0-4045 GCF_058197115.1 Bifidobacterium sp. POST2/T3 (B1) | reverse complement strand
CGCCACTGCTCCAGGAAGAGCACCAGGAACATGGCGGTCAGCACGAAATCCAGCCCCCGGGTGTCGAAGTTCGCCAGGTTGCCCAGCACAGCGCCCAGGGTGGCTCCGCCCACCCAGTAGATCTGATTAAGCAGGGTGACGAAGAAGAGGTACCAGCCCTTGTCGGTTCCGGCGGGGTGAGGGTCGGCGGACTCCAGGGCGAAGGTCTCATCGCACATCCCGAAAATCAGATAGGGCTTCTTCCGGCCCGTCCCTCGAAAGACCGGCAGCATGGCCAGGCCGTAGAAGAGATGCCGTGCATTGACCATCAGGGTCAGCATCAGCGCGCCCCAGGGATTGAAGGTGGACATGAGCAGGTCCACGGTCACGAACTCCATGGATCCGGCGTAGATCAGGGCACTCATGGCCAGCGGGTAGATCACCGGGAATCCACGGCTGGTCATCAGAAAACCGTAGGAGGCTCCCAGCACCATGAATCCAGCCAAGATGGGAAGGGTCCGTGGAAAGGCTGCAGCCAGGGAGTCGAGGACGGTCCCGGAGGACTTCGCATCGTCGTCTGCCTCTTCCTGCGCTCGCTGCATGGTCAACCTCCTGGCTTCGATTTGGAAATGGTCATATGATAATCGCCTCTTGCGCCGCAGGGGCAGACTGGTCGACAATGTGAGAAGGCTGTCAAGAGGCTGGAAGGGCGGAATAGGGGCTCTCCGGCTCTTGTTGAACCTAACGATAGGCACCGGTACGTGAGGAGGAATCATGGACAAGAACAAGGTTTCGACCAACAACCTGGCCACGGTCGTCCTGGCTGGGGGATGCTTCTGGGGCATCGAGCGGTTCTTCCAAGAGGTGGACGGGATCATTGACACCCAGGTAGGATACGCCCAGTCCACAGTGCCCGCCCCCAGCTATGAGCAGGTCTGCAGCGGTGTCACCGACGCCGTGGAGAGTGTGCGGCTGACCTATGATCCCCAAACCGTCACTCTACGGACCCTGACCCTGCTTCTGTTGGATTTGATCGACCCATTCTCGGTGGATCGGCAGGGCAACGACCGGGGCAGGCAGTACCGCAGCGGCCTCTACTGGGATCCCGAGCATCGCGAGCAGGAGGAGCCCGTCTTCCGTCGCGCCTTGGAGGAGTTGGAGCGCCGGACCGGCCGTCATCCCGCTGTGCAGGTGGAGGCCCTTATCAACTTCTATCCGGCGGAGGAGTCCCACCAGGACTACCTGCTCAAGAACCCTGGCGGATACTGCCACATCCCCCTGGAGGCCATCGCCAATGCCGCTTCCCGCCAGCGCTACATCGAGCGCATCTGGTCCCTGGACCCTGAAAGCTACGAGGTAACCCAGCACTCGGCCACCGAGCGGCCCTTCACCAACGCCTACGACGGGGAGTTTCGCCCGGGCATCTATGTGGACGTGGTCAGCGGGCAGCCGCTCTTCTCCTCGGCGGACAAGTACGACTCAGGCTGTGGCTGGCCGGCATTTACCAAGCCCATTGACCCTCAACTGCTGGTCAATCACAATGACTACAAGTTGCTGGGTCGGCCCCGGATCGAGGTACGGACAGCACAGACCGGCATCCATCTGGGGCATGTCTTCGACGATGGCCCGGCTGACCGTGGCGGGCAGCGCTACTGCATGAATTCCGCCGCCCTACGATTCGTGCCGCGGGACCGGATGGAGGCGGAGGGCTACGGAGATTACCTGCCCCTGGTGGATGCAGCAATATAATGACAGTTCTGCTGTCATTGGCACGTCGGAGCTTTCAGCCTATGGGGGTTCCGGCGCAGTCTACTCATAAGGTTCGTTTGTTTCCTGTTTCTGTTGCCCTCTTGGTCTATTGTGGGCTCTTGGTGAACTAATAAGGAGTCAGGCCTATGTGCGGGATTGCTGGGTTCGTCAACGACGCCTCTGCCGAGGAAAAGACGGCAGTGCTTAAGCGGATGACAGATATCATCGCCCACCGTGGGCCTGACAGCGAGGGTCATTTCGTGGATGAGCGGGTGGCCTTGGGTTTTCGGCGCCTCAGCATCATCGATTTGCAGGGCGGCGACCAGCCCATCTTCAATGAGGACTCCTCCATGGCCATCACCATGAACGGGGAGATCTACAACTACCGCGAACTGCGCCGCCAACTGATCGACCTGGGCCATACTTTCTCCACCGAGTCGGACACCGAAGTCATCCTGCATGGTTACGAGCAGTGGGGCCACCAGGTTGTCAACCGTCTGCGTGGCATGTTCGCTTTCGTCATATGGGACCGTGGCCGCGGCGAGCTCTTCGGGGCCCGGGATCATTTCGGTATTAAGCCTTTTTATTACGCCCGGATGGGCGGTACTTTTATGTATGCCTCGGAGATCAAGAGTCTCTTGCAGCATCCAGATTTCCACAAGGAGCTCAACAACCAGGCCCTGCGTCCCTACATGACCTTCCAGTATTCGGCGCTCCCTGAGACTTTCTTCAAGGGCGTATTCAAACTTCCCGAGGGTCACTGGTTCACCTTTCGGGATGGAAAGATGGACATCCACCAGTATTACGATCCGGCATTTGGAGAGAGCAAGCAGAGCCTGAAGGACTTGGTCGACGCGATTGACAAGACCGTTCAGGACTCTGTCAAGGCCCACCAGGTAGCCGATGTGGAGGTGGGTTCCTTTCTCTCTTCGGGGGTGGACTCCAGCTATGTCACAGCCCTGGCACGTCCCCGGCATACCTATTCAATCGGATTTGGCAAGGGGACCTACAACGAGTCCGACCAGGCTAGCGAACTGGCCTCCATGCTCAATCTCAACAACACCAGCGAGTCCCTGGACGGCGACCAGGCCTTCAGCTACTTCCCACAGATCCAGTGGTACATGGACGAACCTGACTCGAATCCCTCCTGCGTGCCGCTCTTCTTCCTTTCCGAGCTGGCCAGCCGAGACCTGCGCGTAGTACTGAGCGGGGAGGGCGCCGACGAGCTCTTCGCCGGTTATATAGACTACGGGGTGCATACGCGCTCGCGCATCATCAAGGATGTCACCCGCCTTCTGGGACGATTGCCCCGCAAGGCTCGGTACGCTATCGGACGCTGGGCCAAGGGCAAGCACTTCCACGGAGCCTGGCACCTGTATGCCAACCTGGCCCCTGCTGAGGAGAATTTCATCGGTCAGGCCAGGGTCTTCGGCGAGGACGAGGCCGGAAAACTGCTCAAGCCGGCCTATCGCAAGGCTCCCAGAGTCTCTGAGATCACCGGAAGGATATATGCCCGACTCAAGGGGCGCAACTTGTCCGAGATTAAGAAGAAGCAGTATCTGGACATACATCAGTGGATGCCCGGGGACATCCTACTCAAGGCCGACAAGATGACCATGGCCCACTCGGTGGAGTTGCGGGTTCCCTTGCTGGACCGCAAGCTGATGGATGTGGCCGAGAAGGTGCCTACCAGATACCTGATCACTGATCAGAACACCAAGTTCACCTTCCGCAAGGCTGCTGACCGTCATATTCCCAGAGAGTGGTCCGCCAGAGAAAAGCTGGGCTTTCCCGTGCCAATCCGGGACTGGCTGCATCAGGAGCGTTACTATCGGCTGGTCCGCAGCCTGTTCGAGCAGGAGTGGGTGTCCGAGTTCTTCGACCAGGAGGCCCTGCTGCGGATGCTGGATGACAACTATGCCAAGCGCAACGATGCCCGCCGGAAGATCTGGACTGTTTACTCCTTCCTGACCTGGTATGACGTTTACTTCAACCACGACGGGGCCAAGCCAGGGTTGCTGGATCTTCATGCCTAGGGATCTGTCCTGAGGGCTGTGTTATACTATTATCCGGCTTGAGAAATCAAGAAAGCGGATGATCCCACCTGGGAGCCTTCCATGGCTTCGGGTTCGACCTGCGCCGGTAACGGCTGGTTGTCATTATGTGCGGTGCAGGCATAGGCTGTTTCGTTGCCGTACGGCTGCGAGGGCTATGTTCGAAACCTATGGGTTCTTCGCCGAGCAGTGGATGTTGTGGTATTTGAGAAGGAGTCATCATTAGCGACGAACCAAGGATTAACGACGATATACGAGTGTCT
>NZ_JBVPQK010000235.1:0-4064 GCF_058197115.1 Bifidobacterium sp. POST2/T3 (B1) | reverse complement strand
AACCAGGCCCGGCGGCTGCTCAACGATTTGGATGCCTATCGTGCCTCCACCTGGCGTCAGGGCGAGGACTTGGAGATTGTGGCCACCGACTGGATGCGCGAGGTTTTCGAGCCCACTGTGCGCATGATCCCGCCGGAATACCGCTCGCAGATCGAACCGGCCCAGTTTTTCCATGAGGTGCTGACCCACCGCTGGCTGATGGCCGAGAAGGCCGGACACGATGTGCCCATGGCTGAGGCTGTGCAAAGCTATATCAGCGAGTCTCTGCCCGAGTACCGGTTGGACTCCGAGGATATGAAGACCATCAACGAAGAGGCCGATGCCGGGGTGGTCGACGACGAGATGAATTGGCAGGGCGCCCATGCCCGGGCCGGTCAAGGTGAGCAAGCCGGCCGCGATTGGACCGACAAGGATGCAAATGGCCATGAAGTGGGAGGCCAAGACACAACTGACAGTGGGGTGACTGACCAAACCAATGCTGAAGGCCAGACTAGAGCAGACACCCAGACGGACCGTGACCGGGCAGGCGGGGAAGTGCCGTCACAACCAGCCTTTGAGGATATGAATGGCGGCCGAAGCTCGCTGAGATCGGTCTACGCCCCCGGCAGCCTGGATGCGGCTGCCGATCAGGACGATCAGGATGACGCGGTCTGGGCCTCCAGCTGACTTTTTGGTTAGTGCGGCGGCGGTCTGGTGAGGAGCGCAGGCTGTTGCCGCTTGGTCTGTCTGCGTTCAGATTGTTGGCGCCTGCCTGGGTTTATTCGGCTTGGCTGGCGGACCGTCGGCGTGCCATAGCTACGGCGTAGAGGCTGATGCCGGCCGCGACCGAGGCATTCAGGGATTCCACCGAGCTGGAAATGGGGATAGAGGCCAGGGCATCGCAGCTCTCACGGACCAGGCGGCTTAGCCCCTTGCCCTCGGAGCCCAAGACCACCACCAGAGGATCGGTCTCGAAGCCTGTCTCGCCTACTGTGGTGGTGCCTGCACCGTCCAGGCCAACCGCGTAGTAGCCGCGCTCCTTGAGCCCTTGAATGGCCTTGGTCAGATTGACCACGCGGGCAACGGGCAGATGGGCAGCGGCTCCGGCGGACACTTTCCAGGCCGCGGCTGTGACCGAGGCGCTGCGGCGTTCGGGCAAGACCACCCCCGAGGCCCCAAAGGCTGCTGCTGAGCGGATCACGGCTCCAAGATTCTGCGGATCGGTCACTCCATCCAGAGCGATGAACAGCGGGCGGGCGGCAACCTTAGTCGCCTGGTCGGCCCCGTCTAGGGCGGCTGCGTGCTTTTCGGCCCTGTCGACCAGGCTCTGCAGGGAGGCGTACTGGTAGGGCTGCACCTTGAGGACTACACCCTGGTGGTTGCTGGATCGGGCGATGCGGTTCATCTCCAGACGATCGGCTTCCAGAAGGTTGAGTCCCTCCTGCCCGGCCAGCCGTACGATTTCTCTGGTCCTGTCGTCGTGTTCCATCCGAGCGGCCAGATAGAGCTGGCTAGCCGGGACTCCTACACGCAGGGCTTCCAGGACTGCATTGCGGCCGATGACCAGATCATCGGAATCAGAGGTGAACCGGTCGGCCCGGCGGCGGGCTGCCAGACGTGGATCTGCCGCCTGCCTGCGCTGGGCCGCCTGTCGGGCCTTGTAGGCCTTGTGGTAGACGCGATCCTCAGCTTTGGGGGTAGGCCCCCGGCCGCGCAGTTTGTTGCGGTGCTTGCCGCCCGAACCCTTGGTCGGGCCTTTCTTGTTAGCCATGTCTTTAGTGTAAGGGCAGGCGGGAACCGGCCAGATGTCTGTCGGACCCAATATCTGCAGGGCGAAGACACGCTGTACCTTCGTAGATTAGGACGTTCAGATTGGCCCTGCGAGTCATCCCAGAGCGGCCACCTGGTCAGGATCTGGGAACTCCATCCACTCGACAGGGGACTGTCCGCTCGAGGCTGGGGTGACGGCGATGTGGGTCATTGACGACTGGCTTGAGGCGCCATGCCAGTGCCTGATGCCTGCCGGACAGAAGACTACGTCGCCGGGTTCCAGTCTACGGGGCTGATGGCCCTCCTCCTGCTCCCACCCCTGCCCGGCAGTTACGATCAGGAGCTGGCCGTGCGGGTGGGTGTGCCAACGGTTGACGCATCCGGATGCGAAGGTCACATTGCTGGCTGAGCATTCTGCGTCCGGATCAGTCAGTCGGTGCAACCAGACGTGACCAGTGAAGTTGGGTCCGTCAGCCGAGTCTCCCAAGGGATAGGGCCCTGAATCGGGCTCGGTTCCATTTGCGGTTGCAGGGGGTTCTTGGCTCTCGTCATCATGTTCGCCCTCACCGTAGATCTCCTTGGCCAGGTCGAAAGCCGACCATGCCTTGGGCCAGCCTGCATAGAAGGCCAGGTGGGTGATCAGTGCCACCATTTCAGTGCGGGTGACGCCATTGCCTTTGGCCATGGCCATATGGCTCTTCAACTGGGGGAAGAGTCCCATGCTCATCAGACCTGCGCATGTGATCATGCTGCGGTCTCGAGCCGAAAGTTCGTCCTCGCGGGACCAGACCTGGCCGAAGAGCACATCATCATTGAGTTGTGCGAATTGTGGTGCGAACCGACCGAGCTGGTCGTGGCCCGCCGTCTGTTTGATTGCCATGGGTTGATCTCCTTGCCATTATCTTGGCCGGGTCATTCCGGCAGATTCAGCTATACCCCTTCGAGTGCGCTCGAAGTCAAGATGATGGCGGAGGCGACTGTTGGCAGTCAGTCCGAGACGTCGGCCTTGTAGAAGTTGACGTAGGAGCGGGAAGGAGTTGGACCGCGTTGGCCCTGGTAATGGGAGCCGTTGTGCTTGGAGCCATAAGGATACTGAGCCGGCGAGGAGAGCTGGAAGAAGCACATCTGGCCGATCTTCATGCCAGGCCAGAGTTTGACCGGAAGGGTGCTCACGTTGGACAGCTCCAAGGTGATGTGCCCCTCAAAGCCGGGATCGACGAATCCGGCAGTGGAGTGAGTCAGGATTCCCAGACGGCCTAGGGAGCTCTTGCCCTCTAGTCGCGCCGCTAGTGTCGAGTCCAGCTTGACGTACTCCCAGGTGGATCCAAGAACGAACTCGCCTGGATGCAGGATCCAGGGTTCGTCCTTTGGTACCTCGAACTGCTCAGTTAGTGCACCCTGGTCCTCCGCCGGATCCACGTAGGTGTACTGATGGTTGTTGAAGACCCGGAAGTAGCGGTCCAGACGCACGTCCACGCTGGAGGGCTGAACCATGGCGGGCGTCCACGGGTCCAGATTCAGGTGTCCTGCCTGGTGGGCATCCAGAATGTCATGGTCGCTGAGCAACATGCCGAGGTATCTCCTTTAGGTTCATTGGTCGAGGTCTCTCGTCAGGCGGGAAACCATCCGAAATCCAGTCTAACTGGCCCTATACCCGCCTTTGACCTGGCTGGATTCACAGAGAATTCTCAGATAACACTATCGTCCCCATAAGGTAGCTGTTCTTTACTATAGATATCGGCTCAAAAACCGAACGGGCGGTTGACCTCCGTCCGACAACTGATTTCCCTTTCTTCTCTCTCGCCCGGCGGTGTTCACACACCGCCGGGTTCTCTTCATTTTGAGGGGCTTTTGATACGCCGACGTTTCACGTGAAACCGCATGGCCGATGGCTCGCTTGAGTTCATTAAGGCCGACTACAGGATGGTCAGGCGTGTGCAACCCATGAGTCGTCTAATGCTTGGCTGGGACGGTTATCTGCTCGTTTAGCCTCTGTCTCCTTTGGATCCGAGACTCAAGTTTGGTGAATCTCCAAACCGGGATCGAAAGTTCCGCGCAGTCGCATTCTCAGGTTCAAATTCTCCTTCTCCGGCGTCTGTATAAAAGTCGTGTTTCGATGCACGGCCCGAATCATAGGCACAGAATTTAAAGACAGGAACTGAAGATATGGAAGAACCCCCGTCAGTTATGGCTATGACGGGGGTTCTTCACCGTGGGGAGGGGCGGCGATCTTCTTGTCTTCGGCGGCTGAGGGAAGAGGGGGACTATCACTTTGCCGAAAGCAGTCCGAACTCCGCTCCCTCCCCGGTTCGAGC
>NZ_JBVPQK010000234.1:1802-4136 GCF_058197115.1 Bifidobacterium sp. POST2/T3 (B1) | reverse complement strand
GGTCGTCTCGACCGACGGCAGCGCACTGAGCAACCCCAATGGCCCCATGGGCTGGGCCTGGGCCGATCACGAGGGCGGCGACGCAGACGCAGGCGGCGCCAGCAACGGCACTAATCAGATTGGCGAGCTATGTGCCGTGCTGCAGGCGTTGCGCGCCCACCCAGGCGAGCGCCCGCTAGTCATCGAAACCGACTCCCAATACGCCATCAACTGCTCCACCACCTGGGTGCCCGGATGGAAGAAGAAGGGCTGGAAGAACTCCCAGGGCAAGCCGGTGAAGAACCGCCCCCTGATCGAAGCCATCGACCAGGAGATCCAAGCACGGCCGGGATCGGTCAGGTTTGTCTGGGTCAAGGGCCACGCCGGCGACACCTTCAACGAGAAAGTGGATACTCTGGCCCGCGGCTACGCCACAGCTGCAGGCAAGGGCGAACGGGAAGGCTGTCTGCCCATCGAGGGCTGGCGTTCGCTGCTGGCCTCTCCCTATGCCAAGGGCACGCAAGTGCCGTCCGCAGTCAAGACTGAACTGGACGGAGGGCCCCAAGTTCTGGACAAACTGGGCCGCAAGAGGGTCGGCCTGGACCAGGAGGAGCAGAAAGACCTGGCCGAAACCGCTGTCGAAGCCGAATCAGTGGAAGCAGCTTCCCCCCAGTCGCCAAAGACGCGGGATATCGAAGAAAGCCAATCCACAGTAACGGATCCAGGCGATGAGGCCATCAATGGCACACCCGACCCCGACATAGCCGATGGTCAGGAAGACGAACTCGCGCCGGCTTTCAAGGACACCTCAGATGCCGACACGGCTGACCAAGGGACCAAGAACTCCGGCGCCCGGGGACTGAGAGCCAGCGGCCGCGTCCGCATCACGCCGCCCCCATCCGGCAGCAGCATGTTCACGGGACAGGACCTGCATATCGTGGGGAGCATCGAAATAGATGCAGACATCGATCCTGACGGCTACCTGACCATTCAGGAGTCGCCTTTCCGCCTGCACGCCATCGAAGTGGAGGATTGAGCGGCTCATGGACCGTCAGGGGCCATCGTCTAGACTGGAATGAACCTGAATCAACAAGACCCGCAGACATCAGCAGTTGAGCGCATGCGGGCATGAAGGAGCGTGTATGGACAAGACCGAGCAGGACAGACTGAAGAAGGCCGCCGGCGTCGAGGCGGCCAAGCTGGTCGAGAACGGCATGACCGCCGGACTGGGCACCGGATCCACGGTCCGGTTCTTTGTGGATGAACTGGGACGGCGCGTGAAGGAAGAGGGTTTGGAGTTCACCGGCGTGACCACCTCCCGGCGGACCAAGGAACAGGCTGAAGGCTACGGAATCCGCATCGTCGACATCGACCAGGTTGATCATATCGATGTCACCATCGACGGGGCCGACGAGGTCGACAAGGACTTCAACGGCATCAAGGGCGGCGGCGCAGCCCTGCTCTGGGAGAAGATCGTAGCCGTCAACTCTCGAAGGATCGTCTGGATTGTGGACGAGTCAAAGGTGGTCGACACCATCGGCCGCTTCCCGCTGCCTGTGGAGGTCATCCCCTTCGGCGAGCGCCACGTCCTGGATCGTTTCAAGGAGCGCGGCTATAACCCAGTACTGCGGCTGGACGGCCAGGGGCAGCCGGTTCTGACCGACGAACACAACCACATCATCGATCTGCATCTGGATCGGATCGAGCACCCGCAGGATCTGGCCCAGGACCTGATCACCACCGTGGGTGTCGTGGAACACGGCCTCTTCCTCAACATGGTCGACACAGTCATCGTGGGCGACCCCAACGGGCCCCGGGTCATGACCAACGCCAACAAGTGAGCGTCAGCAATCATCCCCTCCCCTACTGGTTGGAGGCATCCGGCTGGCCACGCTGACCGGCGATGATATACACGAAGCCCCCCGCGTCCATTCGATGCGGGGGGCTTCGTTGACCCTGCTGGGCCATAAGTCATAAAGCTACTTGCGCTGGTGACGAGTCTTGCGCAGCAGTTTGCGGTGCTTCTTCTTGCTCATCCGCTTGCGGCGCTTCTTGATGACAGAACCCATCCGAGCCTCCGATCCTTAGTTACCTGGAAGTGTCCAACTTGCTTATCGTACACCGCTTGCGGGACGACTAAAGAGGAAAGGCCTTGTAAAAAGCCTCCAGCGCAGTCCGCTGGCCCTGGGCGCGGAAAACCACAGTATCATTCTGCCAGATGACCAGGGCCTTGTGCTCGTCGTCGCCATCCGCCTTCTCCAGGTAGGATCCGGTGACCGTGCCGCCGCTGCGAACATTGCCCGAGGCCAGCTCCTTGCCGGACATGCCCGTGGACTGGCTGTCATAGAGCGCCTT
>NZ_JBVPQK010000234.1:0-1702 GCF_058197115.1 Bifidobacterium sp. POST2/T3 (B1) | reverse complement strand
CTCGTCCCTGAATCCCGATAGCGTGCAGGTATGGCCAAGACGACGACGCAATACGTGTGCACGGAGTGCGGCTGGACCGGCGGCAAGTGGTTCGGACGCTGCCCTGAATGCGGCCAGTGGGGAACCATCGAGGAATTTCATGAAGCCCGTGTCGTAGGTGCAGGCGGTGGTCTGTCCTCCTCTGGCGGCAGCCATACGGCACCTGCGCCCCCGAAGACCGGCCTGGCCCGGCCCATCACCCGGGTAGGCACGGACCAAGTAAAGCGTATTCCCACAGGATTCGAGGAGTTCGATCGGGTCCTGGGAGGAGGCATCGTACCAGGATCGGTCATCCTCTTGGCCGGCGAACCGGGCATCGGCAAGTCCACCCTCCTGCTGGAGACCGCTGGCCGTGTAGCCGACCTGGGCGACCAGGAAGACAAGGTGCTCTACATATCCGGCGAGGAGTCCCAGGCTCAGGTGCGAATGCGGGCAAGTCGGGTGGGAGCGCTCAAGGATTCACTGCTGCTGGCTTCGACGACCGACCTGGCCACGGTGCTTGGGCTGATCGAGCGCGAGAAGCCGGCACTGGCCATCGTGGACTCCGCCCAGACCATCGTCTCCAGCCAGGTCGACGGCATCGCCGGGGGCTCCACCCAGGTACGCGAGGTAGCCATCAGCCTGATCGACATGGCCAAGTCGCACGATATCCCCATCCTTCTGGTAGGCCACGTGACCAAAGACGGCTCCATAGCCGGACCGCGGACCCTGGAGCATCTGGTTGATGTAGTCTGCCAGTTCGAGGGCGATTCCCAGACCGCTTTACGCCTGCTAAGAGCAGTCAAGAATCGGTTCGGCCCCACCGACGAGGTGGGCTGCTTCGACATGGGCGAGCAGGGCATCGAAGAAGTCAGCGATCCCACTGGGCTCTTCCTGTCTACGGCGGGGCAGGAGGTGGAGGGCACCTGCGTGACCTTTACCTTGGACGGCCACCGCAGCCTACCCATCGAAATCCAAGCTCTGGTCACCTCCTCGGTTCTGCCCACTCCCCGTCGCAACACCAACGGAATCGATGCCAACCGCCTGGCCATGCTGGCCGCGGTGCTCTACCGACACGGCCGAGTCAACCTGCTGACACGGGACTTGTATGTGTCCACCATCGCCGGCGGGCTGGCCAAGGAGCCCGGATGTGACCTGGCCATCGTGGCCGCCCTGGCCAGTGCAGCCAAGTCCCGGCCCATCCTGCGCACCACCTGTGCCATGGGCGAGATATCACTGACAGGACAGGTCAGGCCTGTGCCTCAGCTCAACCACCGACTGCAAGAAGCCGCTCGCCTAGGATTTACACGAGCACTGGTCCCGCCTGATCGTCACTCAGGAGGTCGAAAGCCCATTCAGGGATTGGAAGTGATCGAAGTCACCTATCTTGCCGAGGCTCTGGAGGCTCTGGGGCTGGTCTAAAAAGTGGCCGCTGGTCCCCTATCGCACCATAAGGCGTTCACCTGCCGACTCGTTAACCTGCCGGACTAGGATGGAGTCGCCGGAAGACCGACACTCATCATCATCGCGAGGAGCAGATCAGCATGACCATCTTCACCAGGAAAACCATACGCAGGCTGACGGCGGCCGCACTCACGACAGTCACGCTCATGGCCGGCGCGGCCTGTGGCTCCTCATCGAGCAACAGCGGGCAGTCAGCGGACAAGCAGGACATCACCCAGCA
>NZ_JBVPQK010000233.1:0-4143 GCF_058197115.1 Bifidobacterium sp. POST2/T3 (B1) | reverse complement strand
TTTGGCGTGGGTCCCGACGGCCACTATGCCTCCCTCTTCCCCGACCGCCCTGAGGTCAGGCTGCAGGACGAAGATCTACTGGTGACGGGTATCAGCAACTCCCCCAAGCTGCCCCCGCTCAGGGTCACCATGACCACGCCATTCATCCGCCGGACCCCCAAGGTATGGCTCTTCACCTCAACTGCCGAGAAGGCTTCGGCCGTGGCTGCTGCCCTGGGAACCACAGACGATCCCCATGTCCCCTCCTCTTATGCCAGGGGCACCCGAGAGACCCTCTGGCTCCTGGACGCTGATGCCGCCTCGAAACTGAACTGAGCCTTCTGCGCCAAGAGCCTCCACGGATCTCAGGACTCCGAAGATTCCTTACCCGCAGCACGGACGGAATCTTCGGAGTCCTTTCTGGTCATTTGCTCGACAGCCCGATCGGATTCGTCGACGATCCACTCCATGGCATGCTGTGCCGCCTCTGCATCGCCCCGACGTATCAGGGCAGCTACGTCGCCATGTAGCCGCAGAGCCTTCTCATCGGCCTTCCTGGGCATAAGCTCATGCCGGGTCCGCCCAGACAGCACTGAGGCAATCACATCGCCCAGCGCCGCGAACATGGTGTTGCCCGATGCCTCAAGCAGGGTTCGATGGAAGGTTTCGTCAGCCCGAAGATAGTCCGGCCCGTCGGCCCGGTCAGCGTTGGCCACCATATCAATAGCGGCCCGCGTCAGCTTCGCCCATTGATCATGATCAGCGTGGCTGGCCGCCAGCTGGGCAGCTATGGGCTCCACGCATGCCCTGAGCTCAGACAGCTCATGCAGGGTCCGTCCCCGATCAGGTCCGCGCAGTCTCCACTCGATCACCTGGGGATCAAAGATGTTCCAAAGCTGGTATGGGTTGACCGTGGCACCGACCTTGCGTTTTACAGTGACCAGACCCATGGCCTCAAGAACCCTGGTGACCTCGCGGGTGACCGTGCGCGAAGGCCTCTGGCTATCCAGGTCAGGGATTGGCAGTCGGTCGCCCGGAGCGATGGCACCGCCTACGATGGCCGCGCCCCACTGGTCCAGCAGCCGGTCATGCAGGGTTCCTTCTGCAGCCTTTTCGTCATCAGGTATCCTTGCGCTTTCCACAAAGTCCACTCTAGCAACCGGTTCATTCGCAAGCAGACCAAGGGGATTTACAAGCAAAATCGAGGCTCGATCCTGCTCTTAGCATCCAGGCTTCCAATCCGTCCTAAGGTCGTGTAAGATATGTTTCGTTAAGGCATACTTAATATCGTATTGCTGATATTACGTAATGCAAAAATATGAGCCGAGAAGCTGCTGGGCCGAACGGTTCACACCCTCAGAGAAGAGACAGCCATGCTTTTAGCGTCGCAGAAGCCAGCAGACGGGTACCTAACCCTGGCGACGAGTCAGGCTGTATCCCTGAACACCACCCAGTTGGGCATCAGTCTGGTGTTCAGTCTGTCGGTGGTCATCTTCCTGGCCACTGTCGTCAAACTTCATCCCTTTGTCTCCCTGCTGGATGCCGCCTTGGTGGTCGGCATCCTTAATAATGCCATGACCATGATGCATGCAAGTTCCATGGCCACCACACTTTTGATCATTGTCATCATCGCCGGCTCAATCTTCCTCTCTCATCTCAACGACGCGGGCTTCCTGCTGATCAAGAAGCACTCCGGCCTGAGTGTTGGAGAGACCATGAAGACCTGATCGGTTCTGAAATGCCTGCTGTCGGTAATGGTTCCGGTCATGATCGTCAGCCTCTTTGAACCCATCACCGCCTGAACGTCATTGTCAGATTACTTTTCAGAAAGGTTACACATGGTCGACACATCATTGAAAAATTCAGACGCGCTGAGTGCAGAAAGTCACCCGGAGCCCAGGGTTCCCACGGCAGTGGACAACACGGTTCCACCGGACTATTTCCACGGCCGCACACCCATCCTGGTCATCATGGGAGTCTCCGGCTGCGGCAAGACAACCATGAACGAACATCTCGGCAACAAGCTGGGTTGGGACATGGCCGAGGCCGACGACTTCCACCCCCAGGCCAACATCGAGAAGATGGCCCGCGGTATTCCCCTGAACGACCAGGACCGATGGCCCTGGCTGGACAGCATCCATGATTGGATCGAGGACCACATGCGGCGAGGAGTGCCCGGAACCGTCACCTGCTCAGCCCTGAAGCGGGTCTATCGTGACCGGCTTCGAATGCCTGGGGTGGTCTTCATCCATCTCAGCGGGGACTACGACTCCATCATGGAACGGCTCTCCAAGCGGAAGGGCCACTTCATGAAGCCACAGATGCTGCGCTCCCAGTTCGACACCTTGGAGCCCCTAGGACCGGACGAGGTCCATCTGACCATCGACGTGGGTATGCACATGGCTCCTGAAATCGAGGCAGAAGAGGTCATCGACACCCTGGGCCTGCAGTGCGATGTCAAGGCACACACCGCCCAGGTTCAGGCCGAGCGCGCCCGGCAGGCATCCCGCCAATAGCACCGACAAATCGGCCCGACCGCGGCCGATCACCAACCATCGCGGTCAGCTTCACACTGTTGCAGTTAAGGGAGAGGAACTGACATTATGAAGATCGGCATGATTGGCCTGGGACGCATGGGCAAGAACATGGCGGACCGCCTGCGCACCGGTGGCCACCAGGTGGTCGGCTACGACATCGCGCCGGACTCGGGCAGGAATGTGGACAGCCTGCAAGCCCTGGTCCAGGCCCTCGAGGCACCACGAGTGATTTGGGTCATGGTCCCGGCCGGCAAGCCCATCGAGTCCACACTCGATCAGCTGGGCGAGCTGATGGAGCGCGGCGACCTGGTTGTGGACGGGGGCAACACCCGCTTCACCCAGGACCAAGAGCACGCTCAAGCCCTGGCTGCCAGGGGCATAGGCCTGGTGGATGTGGGCACCTCCAACGGCATCTGGGGCAAGGAGAAAGGCTATGCCCTGATGGTCGGCGGATCGGACCAGGATGTGGCCCGAATCCAGCCCATTCTGGACACCCTGAAGCCTGAGGGCGACTTTGGTCTGGTCCATGCCGGGGGAACGGGCGCGGGCCACTATGCCAAGATGGTCCACAACGGCATCGAGTACGGGATGATGCAGGCCCTTGCTGAAGGGTACGCGGTTCTTGAGGCTTCCGACCTGATCAAGGAGCCGGGCGAAGTGGTGGAGTCCTGGCGCAAGGGTTCGGTCATCCAATCCTGGCTGCTGGACCTACTGGCCCAAGCCCTGAAGGAAGATCCGCACCTGAGCGGAATCGCAGGCAAGGCTGATGAGACCGGCGAGACCAAGTGGATGATCGCGGACGCCCTGGAGCTGGGGGTGCCCACACCGGCCATCACCTCGGCCCTCTACGCCCGCCAGTCCTCCAAGATCGAGGACCCCATGACCATGAAGGTGGTCTCCGCCCTGCGCAACGCCTTCGGCGGCCACCCCATCGTCAGGGAGTAACCGGGTCCCGGGCCGGGTACCAGTAGGATCCCACCTGCGGACGGACCTGGACCATGGCGCCGTCATCAGCGAACTCCAAGGGAGCGAAGACGATTTCGCGATGGCAGCCGTCGCCCCGGCCGTCCCTGGCGAACCTGTGATAGGCCACGATCCAGTCGTCCCGGCCCGGCACACGGGTGATGCAGTGGTGCCCCGTGGCCAGGATCCCTTTGGCGTAATCAGCCTTGATCAGGATCTGGGGCGCGGTCCAGGGCCCGTCCAGCGATGGCGCGCTGGACCAGCGGATCCGGTAGCTCGGGTCCCTGGTGTCGTTCTCCGACCATGAGGCATAGTAGATGTCTCTCCGCCGGCAGATGGTGACAGCCTCGCGGAAGTTTTCGGGCACGGCGGAACGCACTGAGCCATCTTCCAGACGCAGGCCGTCCGGGCTCAGCCGCCCCATGTAGGCACGGCCATTGCCCCAGAGCAGATAGGGCACATCGTCGTCATCCACAAAGACCGAGGGATCGATGGGCAGGCAGTCATAGTCCCCTCGGGCGATGAATGGCTCCTGGGCCGCCCGGAAGGGACCGGTTGGACCGGGAGCGACAGCTTGGCCGATTTGTCCGTCGGCCACAAAATACAGGATGCAGCGTCCCCGGCGCACCAGCAGGCAGGGCGCCCAGGCACCCTGTCCCCCATG
>NZ_JBVPQK010000232.1:0-4231 GCF_058197115.1 Bifidobacterium sp. POST2/T3 (B1) | reverse complement strand
CTTTCAATTGCTGCCACAACTGCTCCTTCAATAAGTTGTTGTGATGTCTCTTACAGGATACTAGTTTTGTTGGACGGGCGCGGGACCCGCTGGCGTGCCATCGTCGGAGGACTTGGGCAGCCCCCAGGCCAGGTCGTCCAGCAGGGTATCCACCCAGGCGGTCATGGCCGCCGAATCCATGGGTCCCGAACCCAGGGAGCCCGCGAAGGGCGCCGGGATCAGCAGGGTCTGCGTCACCGGGCGGTACTGGCTGCCCTTGTAGATGCGTGCGATCCTGGCCTGGAGGGAGTCGGGCATGGTTACGGGCCTGATCCGCACTCTAGAGCCTTGGGAGGCAATCTCCGCAATGCCCAGGGAGCGAGCCTTGGCCCGCAGTCTGGCTACTGCGAAGAGGGTGTCGAACTGGGCCGGCGGCCGCCCGTATCGGTCGGTCAGCTCCTCGTGCAGGTCGCGCAGATCCTGCTCGTTGCGGGCCGAGGCCAGCTTGCGGTAGGCCTCCAGCCGCAGCTTGTCCGAATCAATGTAGTCCACCGGAATAGAAGCTTCCAAGGGTAGATCGATGCTGACAGTTACCGGCTCGGTCCGTCCAGGCTCCTTGTACTCTTCCACCGCTTCGGAGACCATGCGCACGTAGAGGTCGAAGCCGACCCCCTCGATATGGCCGGACTGCTCGTCGCCCAAAAGGTTGCCGGTGCCGCGCAGCTCCAGATCCTTCATGGCCACGTCGTAGCCGGACCCCAGGGCCGTATTCTGGGCAATGGTGGCCAGCCGGTCGTGGGCGGTCTGAGTCATGGGCTTGCTGGGGTCGTAGAGGAAGTAGGCGTAAGCGCGCTCACGGCCTCGCCCCACACGGCCTCGCAGCTGGTGGAGCTGGGAGAGGCCGAAGCGGTCGGCCCGGTCCACAATCAGGGTGTTGGCGTTGGGTATATCCAGGCCGGTCTCGACGATGGTCGTGCAGACCAGCACATCGATGTCACGGTGCCAGAAGTCCCGGATGACCCCGTCCAGCTGCTTCTCCCCCATCTTGCCATGGGCCACGCCCACCTTGGCTTCGGGGACCAGCGTCTGCACCTTGGCCGAAACCTTGCTGATGTCCTCCACTCGATTGTGGATGTAGAAGATCTGGCCCCCGCGCAGGAGCTCGCGGCGAATGGCCGCAGTCACCTGAGCATCCTCGTAGGCACCCACATAAGTCAGTACAGGCAGACGATCCTCGGGGGGCGTAGCCAAAGTGGACATCTCCCGAATGCCGGTCACAGCCATCTCCAGGGTGCGCGGAATGGGCGTAGCAGACAGGGACAGGACGTCCACGTTGGTCCGCATGGCCTTGAGGGTCTCCTTGGCTTCCACGCCGAAGCGCTGCTCCTCGTCCACGATCATCAGGCCCAGATCCTTGAAGCGGATACGCGGGTTGAGCAGCTTGTGGGTGCCGATGACCACGTCTACGGCCCCGCTGGCCAGGCCCTCCATGGTGGCCTGGTTCTCCTTGGCGGTCTGGAAGCGGCTCATGGCGGCCACGTCCACCGGGAAGCCTTCGAAGCGCTCGGTAAAGGTCTGATAGTGCTGCTGAACCAGTAGGGTCGTGGGCACCAGAACCACCACCTGCTTGCCGTCCTGGACGGCCTTGAAGGCGGCACGGATGGCTATCTCGGTCTTGCCGAAGCCCACATCCCCGCAGATCAGCCGGTCCATGGGCACCGGCTTCTCCATATCAGCCTTGACATCGTCGATGGCGGTCAGCTGGTCGGGGGTCTCCTGGTAGGGGAAGGCATCCTCCAGCTCCTTCTGCCAGGGGGTGTCTGGGCTGAAGGCGAAGCCCTTGGTGCGCTGCCTGGCCGAGTAGAGCTTGACCAGTCCCTGGGCGATCTTGTGGACGTGCTTGCGGGCTTTGGCCTTGGTGGCCGACCAATCGGATCCGCCCAGCTTGTTGAGTCTGGGGATCTCGGCACCGATGTAGCGGCTGACCTGGTCCAGCTGGTCGGCAGGCACAAAGAGCTTGTCTGGCGGGGCGTTGCGCTTAGAGGGGGCGTACTCCAGGACCAGATACTCCCGGCTGCCCTTGCTGGGGCCCACGCCCACGCTGCGCTGACGCATGCCCAGGAAGCGGCCGATGCCGTGCTGGTCGTGGACCACATAGTCGCCGGGCTTGAGCTCGTCCAGGTCGATGGCCTTGCGCCGACGGTTGGAGGTCTTGCTTCCGGCAGCCACGCTGGTGCGCCCGGTCAGGTCACGCTCGGTCAGCAGGGCCAGATGGGCGGACTGGTCCACAAAGCCGTCCACAGCCAGGGAGCGGTGGTACTCCAGCCCGGTGATTCCCGTGGTCTGCACGGCCCGACGTAAACGGCTCAGCGTCCCTTGGGCCGGAGCGGTCACCACAACCCGGTCGCCACGCTCCAGCAGAGAGGCGATGCCCGAGGCGGCCCGATCCTCGTCGCCGCGATACTGGTCCGGGGCCAGGGCATCCAGACGCTCGGTCCCCTCCCGGTCCGGGTCCACCGACAAGTCGGTCAACTTCCAGACCTCCCCTTTGCGGTACTCCAGGGATGAGATGACCTCGTCGTAGTCCAGGAAACTGGCCCTGTCGAAGCTGATAGGCGCGCCCGAACCCTGCCCGGAGGCTGCCACATGCCAGCTGGCGGCCAGGAACTCGTTGGCGGTCTTGACCAGGTCCTGAGCGGAGCGAGCCAGCAGCTGCGGCTCCGACAGCAGAATCAGAGCGCCCTCGGGCAGCATGGACCCTACCGGCACCAGGTCGTCGACCAGGGCAGGCAGGAGGGATTCCATGCCTTCTACAGGAATGGCCTGGGCGATGGACTCCAGCATGTCATCGGCGTTGGGAATGTTCCCGATCAGGGAACGTGCGCGGACGCGGACCTGGTCGGTCAGCTGCAGCTCGCGGCAGGGCGGCGCCCATATCCGGTCCAGGTCGGGACCGTAGGTGCGCTGGTCGGAGGCGTGGAAGCTGCGGATGGTGTCCACCTCGTCGCCGAAGAACTCGATGCGCACCGGGTGGGCCATGGTGGGGACAAAGACATCCAGAATGCCACCTCGGACAGCGAATTGGCCGCGCTCCATGACCAGGTCCACCCGGGTGTAGGCGTTGCGGACCAGAGCTTCGACCGCCTGGTCCAGGGGCAGCTCCTGGCCGCGCAGAAAGACCAGAGGCTCCACATCCTGCAGGCCCTTGACCACGGGCTGCAACAGGGAGCGCACGGGCATGACCAGGATACGGATGGGTCCAAAATCAGGATCGTCCTGGACCGGATGGGTCAGCCGCCTGAAGACGGCCATCCTGGAGGCCACGGTGTCTGCACGAGGCGAGAGCCGCTCATGAGGCAGGGTCTCCCAGGAGCGCAGCAGAGCCACGTCACCCGGGTCGCCCTCATACCAGGAGCGGATGGCGCCGGTCATCTCCTGGGCGTCACGCTCGGAAGGGACCACCAAAACAACCGGTGCCCGTCCGGCTGCTGCGGCGGCCAGGGCTGGCCTGATGCCCTGGGGAGCCTGGACCATAAGGGAGGTGTCGGTGTCGGCCGCGGGCTGGGAGTCTCCTTGGACCAATCTGGTGAAGGCAGCATCTGCCTGCAGGTCGTCCAGAAGAGGATGAAGAGACCCGTTCAGCGATTCCTGGGGTTCCGCCTTCTGTGTATGCTCATCGACCATTGAACTGCTCCTGAGCCTGGCTGAGGCCCTTGGTGATCACGATTTCTGCGGCATCTGCGCCGTCGGCCAGGAACTCAGGCAGGCGTTTGCGCTGATCGCCAATAAAGGTGCCTAGAACCCAATCCACAGTACGCCGATGGGCATCAGGACCTCTCCGGGCATGCCCCACCCCCATGCGGACCCGGGCGTAGGCGTTGCTACCCAGCGAGCGGTCGATGGAACGGATGCCATTGTGCCCGCCAGAGGATCCGCCGGCCTTGACCTTAATCCGGCCGAACTCCAGGTCCATGTCGTCATGGATGACCACGACCCGGCCAACAGGTATGTGGTAGTAAGAGCAGATGGAGGCCAAGGCATCGCCGGAGTCGTTCATGTAGGTCAGCGGCTTGGCCAGGAAGAAGGGTATGCGGCGTCCGTCAAGATCCAGGGTGCCCCTGCCCAGCTGGGCCAGACCCTTGTGGTCGCGCAGGTTGACCGACCAGCGTTCGGCTAGCAGATCGGCGCACATGAAGCCCATGTTGTGCCTGGTGCCCTTATACTCGTCACCCGGGTTGCCCAGTCCGGCTAT
>NZ_JBVPQK010000231.1:0-4252 GCF_058197115.1 Bifidobacterium sp. POST2/T3 (B1) | reverse complement strand
CTTTCAATTGCTGCCACAACTGCTCCTTCAATAAGTTGTTGTGATGTCTCTTACAGGATACTAGTTTTGTTGGACGGACGAGGGACCCGCTGGCGTGCCATCGTCGGAGGACTTGGGCAGCCCCCAAGCCAGGTCGTCCAGCAAGGTGTCCACCCAGGCGGTCATGGCCGCTGAATCCATGGGTCCCGAACCCAGGGAGCCCGCGAAGGGCGCTGGGATCAGCAGGGTCTGCGTCACAGGACGGTACTGGCTGCCCTTGTAGATGCGTGCGATCCTTGCCTGGAGGGAGTCGGGCATGGCCACGGGTCTGATCCGCACTCTGGAGCCCTGGGAGGCGATCTCCGCAATGCCCAGGGAACGAGCCTTGGCCCGCAGCCTGGCTACTGCGAAGAGGGTGTCGAACTGGGCCGGCGGACGCCCATATCGGTCGGTCAGCTCCTCATGCAGGTCGCGCAGATCCTGCTCGTTGCGGGCCGAGGCCAGCTTGCGGTAGGCCTCCAGACGCAGCTTGTCCGAATCAATGTAGTCCACAGGGATGGAAGCTTCCAAGGGCAGATCGATGCTGACGGTGACCGGCTCGGTCCGCCCAGGCTCCTTGTACTCTTCCACCGCTTCGGAGACCATGCGCACGTAAAGGTCGAAGCCGACCCCCTCGATATGGCCGGACTGCTCGTCGCCCAACAGGTTGCCGGTGCCGCGCAGCTCCAGATCCTTCATGGCCACGTCGTAGCCGGACCCTAGAGCTGTGTTCTGGGCGATGGTGGCCAGCCTGTCGTGGGCGGTCTGGGTCATTGGCTTGCTGGGGTCGTAGAGGAAGTAGGCGTAGGCTCGCTCCCGGCCGCGTCCCACCCGGCCGCGCAGCTGGTGGAGCTGGGAGAGCCCGAAGCGGTCGGCCCGGTCCACGATCAGCGTGTTGGCGTTGGGTATATCCAGGCCAGTCTCGACGATGGTGGTGCAGACCAGCACATCGATATCCCGGTGCCAAAAGTCCCGGATGACCCCGTCCAGCTGCTTCTCCCCCATCTTGCCGTGGGCCACTCCCACCTTGGCCTCGGGAACCAGCGTCTGCACCTTGGCCGAGACCTTGCCGATGTCCTCCACCCGGTTATGGATGTAGAAGATCTGGCCCCCGCGCAGGAGCTCACGACGAATGGCCGCAGTCACCTGGGCATCCTCGTAGGCGCCCACATATGTCAGTACCGGCAGACGATCCTCGGGGGGCGTGGCCAGGGTGGACATCTCGCGGATGCCGGTCACCGCCATCTCCAGGGTGCGCGGAATGGGAGTAGCCGACAGGGAGAGGACGTCCACGTTGGTCCGCATGGCCTTGAGGGTCTCCTTGGCCTCCACGCCGAAGCGCTGCTCCTCGTCCACGATCATCAGACCCAGATCCTTGAATCGGATGCGCGGGTTGAGCAGCTTGTGGGTGCCGATGACCACGTCCACGGCCCCGCTGGCCAGGCCCTCCATGGTGGCCTGGTTCTCCTTTGCGGTCTGGAAGCGGCTCATGGCGGCCACATCCACCGGGAAGCCTTCGAACCGCTCGGTAAAGGTTTGATAGTGCTGCTGAACCAGCAGGGTCGTGGGCACCAGGACGACCACCTGCTTGCCGTCCTGAACGGCCTTGAAGGCGGCACGGATGGCTATCTCGGTCTTGCCGAAGCCCACATCCCCGCAGATCAGGCGGTCCATGGGCACCGGCTTCTCCATATCGGCCTTGACATCGTCGATGGCGGTCAGCTGGTCGGGGGTCTCCTGGTAGGGGAAGGCATCCTCCAACTCCTTCTGCCAGGGGGTGTCGGGACTGAAGGCGAAGCCCTTGGTGCGCTGCCGGGCAGAGTAAAGCTTGACCAGTCCCTGGGCGATCTTGTGAACGTGCTTGCGGGCCTTGGCCTTGGTAGCCGACCAGTCGGATCCGCCCAGCTTGTTGAGCCTGGGAATCTCGGCACCGATATAACGGCTGACCTGGTCCAGCTGGTCGGCCGGCACGAAGAGCTTGTCTGGCGGGGCATTGCGCTTGGAGGGGGCGTACTCAAGGACCAGATACTCCCGGCTGCCCTTGCTGGGGCCCACGCCCACGCTGCGCTGGCGCATGCCTAGGAAGCGGCCGATGCCGTGCTGGTCGTGGACCACATAGTCACCGGGTTTGAGCTCGTCCAGGTCGATGGCCTTGCGCCGTCGGTTGGATGTCTTGCTGCCGGCGGCCACGCTGGTGCGCCCGGTCAGGTCCCGCTCGGTCAGCAGGGCCAGATGGGCGGACTGGTCGACGAAGCCGTCCACAGCCAAGGAGCGGTGGTACTCCAACCCGGTGATCCCCGTGGTCTGCACGGCCCGACGCAGACGGCTCAGGGTCCCTTGGGCCGGGGCGGTCACCACAACCCGGTCGCCTCTTTCCAGCAGGGAGGCGATTCCCGAGGCGGCCCGATCCTCGTCACCGCGGTACTGGTCCGGTGCCAGAGCATCCAGCCGCTCGGCCCCCTCACGGTCCGGATCCACCGACAGGTCGGTCAGCTTCCAGACCTCACCCTTTCGATACTCCAGGGAAGAGATGACCTCGTCGTAGTCCAGGAAACTGGCCCTGTCGAAGCTGATGGGCGCGCCCGAACCCTGTCCTGAGGCGGCCACATGCCAGCTGGCGGCTAGGAACTCGTTGGCGGTCTTGACCAGATCCTGGGCGGAGCGGGCCAGCAACTGCGGTTCCGACAGCAGAATCAAGGCACCCTCGGGCAGCATGGACCCTACCGGCACCAGGTCGTCAACCAGGGCAGGCAGGAGGGATTCCATGCCCTCCACCGGAATTGCCTGGGCGATGGACTCCAGCATGTCGTCGGCGTTGGGGATGCTCCCTATCAGGGAGCGGGCGCGGGCGCGGACCTGGTCGGTCAGCTGCAGCTCGCGGCAGGGCGGCGCCCAGATCCGGTCCAGGTCGGGGCCGTAGGTGCGCTGATCGGAGGCGTGGAAGCTGCGGATGGTGTCCACCTCGTCGCCGAAGAACTCAATGCGCACCGGGTGGGCCATGGTGGGGACGAAGACATCCAGGATTCCGCCGCGGACGGCAAACTGGCCGCGCTCCATGACCAGGTCCACACGGGTGTAGGCGTTGCGAACCAGAGCTTCGACAGCCTGGTCCAATGGCAGGTCCTGGCCGCGCAAAAAGACCAGGGGCTCCACATCCTGCAAACCCTTGACCACAGGCTGCAGCAGGGACCGCACGGGCATGACCAGGATACGGATGGGTCCGAAGTCAGGATCGTCCTGGACCGGATGGGCCAGCCGCCTGAAGACAGCCATCCGGGAGGCCACGGTGTCGGCCCGGGGCGAGAGCCGCTCGTGAGGCAGAGTCTCCCAAGAGCGCAACAGGGCCACATTGCCCGGGTCGCCTTCATACCAGGAGCGGATGGCGCCGGTCATCTCCTGGGCGTCACGTTCAGAAGGGACGACCAGGACCACCGGTGCCCGCCCGGCTGCTGCGGCGGCCAGGGCTGGCCTGATGCCCTGGGGAGCCTGGACCATAAGCGAGGTGTCGGTGTCGGCCGCAGGCTGGGAGTCTCCTTGGACCAACCTTTTGAAGGCGGCATCCGCCTGCAGGTCGTCCAAAAGAGGACGCAGGGATCCATTCAGCGATTCCTGAGGTTCCACCTTCTTGCCGGTCTCCTGCCCTGACTTGATATGCTTATCGACCATTGAACTGCTCCTGAGCCTGGCTGAGGCCCTTGGCGATTACGGTTTCTGCGGCATCCGCGCCGTCGGCCAGGAACTCGGGCAGGCGCTTGCGCTGATCGCCGACAAAGGTGCCCAGAACCCAGTCCACGGTGCGGCGATGGGCGTCCGGACCTCTCCGGGCATGCCCCACGCCCATGCGAACCCGAGCGTAGGCGTTGCTGCCCAGGGAACGGTCGATGGAACGGATGCCGTTGTGCCCGCCAGAGGAGCCGCCGGCTTTGACCTTGATCCGGCCGAACTCCAAGTCCATGTCGTCATGGATGACCACAACCCGGCCAACCGGTATGTGGTAGTAGGAGCAGATGGAGGCCAAGGCATCGCCGGAGTCATTCATGAAAGTCAGCGGCTTTGCCAGGAAGAAGGGTATGCGGCGTCCGTCAAGAGCCAGAGTGCCACGGCCCAGCTGGGCCAGACCCTTGTGGTCGCGCAGGTTGACCGACCATCGCTCGGCCAGCAGATCGGCGCACATGAAGCCCATGTTGTGCCTGGTGCCCTTATACTCGTCACCCGGGTTGCCCAGTCCGGCTAT
>NZ_JBVPQK010000230.1:0-4256 GCF_058197115.1 Bifidobacterium sp. POST2/T3 (B1) | reverse complement strand
CACAAGATCCTGACCGGTCGGCGCCGGGCCTACACGGACCCTGAGTCTCAGGAGGATTTGTCCGGATTCACCTCGCCCAAGGAGAGCCCCTACGACGACTTCGTGCTGGGGCACACAGGCACCTCGATCGGCCTGGCCTGTGGGATGGCCGCCCAGCGGGATGCGACCGGCGGCAAGGCCAACATCATCGCCTTCATCGGGGATGGCTCCCTGAGCAGCGGGCCGGCCTTCGAAGGGCTGGACTGGGCTGCTGAACAGGGCGGCAACCTGATTATCGTGGTCAATGACAACGAAATGTCCATCGCCGAGAACCACGGAGGACTCTACAAGAGTCTGGCGGCCCTCCGTGCCAGTGGGGGACGTAGCCCAGACAATCCCTTCCGTGCCCTTGGACTGGACTATAGCTACGTGGAGGAGGGCAACCGGATCGAGGACCTAATCGAAGCCTTCCGTCGGGTCAAGGACATCGATCATCCGGTGGTGGTCCATATTCACACCCGCAAGGGCTTGGGGCTGGGACAGGGCAGTCAGGGGCAGATTGGCCCGACTTCCGTGGCACAGAGCGATGGGAACACAGCTCATATGACTTCCCTGCCCGATTTGCCCGCCGAAGGCCCGGTGGAGGCCAACCACTGGCAGGACGGCTTGGACTCCGTGGACCGCCTGCCCAATTCACGAAAGACTTACGGAAGAATGGCCATGCAGGCCTTGGAGTCCAGGTTCCCACAAGAGCCGGGCCTAACGGTCATCTCCCCCGCCACGCCGCTGTCCAATGGCATCGATCCTGACTTCCGCCAGCGGGCTGGAAACCACTACCGGGACGTGGGCATCGCCGAATCCCACGCGATAGCCTATGCTGCGGGCATCGCCAAGGCCGGAGGCACTCCTGTGGTCGCCACCTCAGCCACCTTCTTCCAGAGGGCCTACGATCAGATTGAGCAGGAGATGGCCTTGAACGGCAGCGCAGTGACTCTCCTGGTTTTCTCCACCGGCATTGCCAAAACCGATGCCACACATTCGGGAACGGCCGACATGGTCATGATGCGGGGCATCCCCGGACTGACCTGCCTGGCTCCGACCAGCGGGGCCGAGTTTCTGGACATGCTGGCCTGGGCCACTGGCCCGGCTCGGCAGCCGGTGGTAATCAGGGTGCCCGGCGAGCGCACACTGGCTACAGAACGGGCCGGGAAGCCGACAGCACCGGCTCCAGATCCCTCGAAGACCGATATTGAATGCGGGTCGGACCCTGCTCCCTGGGATCGCTATCGCATTCTGCAAGAGGGTAAGACCGTAGCCGTGCTGGCTCTCGGCGATGCGCTGCCACTAGGCCGCGACCTTGCAGATTCCTTGGAAAAGTCCATGGGGCTAAAGCCCACACTGGTGGACCCACATCGCTATGACTGCTTGGATGAACAGACCTTAAATGCACTGGCCAGCACCCACTCCCTGGTGGCCACCATCGAGGACGGTCAGCTGGACGGCGGCTGGGGACAGGCAGTGGCTGCCTACTATGGGCCTGCTAAGGTCCGCACCCTGGCCTTCGGAGCGGCCAAGGAGTTCAACGACAGGGTTCCCCAAGCCACCCTGATGGAAAGGTATGGCATGACCGTTCCTGCTATGGCTCAGGCCATCTCGGATGCCCTCGCCGACCAGGCTTCATAGATTTGACCCGCCGGTGGACCAAAGCGGGTACAATGAAAGGGTTTGGCCCCGTAGCTCAGCTGGATAGAGCAACTGACTTCTAATCTGTAGGTCGAGAGTTCGAATCTCTCCGGGGTCACCACTAGTCCTCCCTGCTTCAACCCAAGGAGCAAGGGTTCTTCGTGTTCTTGTCCATCTTGCCATAGCAGCATGTGCTGCCCATGTATGGCCCGCGACGATCGCAGTTGCAGAAGCAATATGGACAAGAAAGACAACCATGAACAATCGGCATCAACCAATAGATCAGCAACCAAGCGACAATCAAGACCCAGCTCAGGCGAGCCAGAATTACTCCGACTACAAGGGATAGGGCCAAGAGCCTTCCAGTCAAAGCTACGAGTCTGCTTCCCCGCAAGGGAATCATTCAACAGCTGCCAACGGGTACCCGAATGCGGATCAATCTTGGCTGGCTTCGAGCACTCAGTGAGGACCACAAAATTCCTACGGGCAAACCGCATATACACCTCAACCCAACGGCACCCACGGACCGACCCAAATTCAGCCTTGGCAACTTCAGACCCAATATGTCAACGGACCGGGCATGTCGAACAAACAGAAGGTCACAGCAGCCATCCCGGCTTTCTTCTTGGACGGCGTCGGCATACACAACTTACCAGATGGACGGCAAGGGCCTCCAGCTGCTGGATTGATCGCTCGGACCCAGTCCACAACTTTCTTATCCGCCTGCGATTTCATGGATGCCTTTGCGTCTTAACCTTCCTGCTTGGAGACGGCAGACAATCAGAAAGACACAGCACAGGCGACAAGGCAGGAACTACCTCTCCAAGTAGTCAAGGATCGGATCAGTTCCGAAACTTGGCAACCATCTGGCTAAAAGCAATGCACGTCGCTTGATCGCTTCACGACACCCGCAGGATGCCATGGGCACCCTTTTCGGCCAGACTCATGACGTGGTTGACTATGGAATAGTCGCCAGGCTGATCGACCTTGAGCTCTACGAAGCCGCCTTGGGCCGGCAGCAAGGGCAGGACCTGTGCTCCGGCTGATGAGTCAGCGGAATTCGCTCCTGAACCTCCGCCTATCAGATAGCGGCCTTCGGTCCAGACCGTATCGAACTGGGTTCCCACGATATGGAAGGACAGCGGCTGGTTGGGGCCGGCATCCAGAACCCAGATGCGGACCCTTTGCCCCTTCTCCAGCTTGAGAGGGTGTGCATCATATTGAAAGGCCCGTCCATTGAAGGTCATGATATCCGGGGTCATGGCCGCTACTTTTTCAGCATCGGCAGTCCCTCCATTGGACCCCAGATAAATCTCGGACTGGACCAGAACATATTCCGCAGCCACTGGTGACAGGGTGCCATCATCCACGACCACAGCTCCATACATGCCGTTGGCTATATGGTTTGACATGGGGTCGCTGCTGCAGTGGTACATCCATATGCCGGCCCGATCAGCAGTAAAGGTGTACAGGAGCTCCTTGCCTGGTTCTATGTTGCGCATCATGGTCTGGGGAACAGCCGGGCCGGCATGAAAGTCAATGGAATGGCTCATGCTTCCCTTGTTTCTGATGGTTACTTCAAAGGTGTCTCCCACACGACCTCTGAGCACCGGACCCTGAGCCAAGGGCCTCGATCCCTTATCCCGTGGATCGTCCGCGTCATCGAAGCTCCAGACCGTGCGCTCAAGCCCTGCTGCAACCTGCTCCTTACGTTCCTTGACATCCAAAGTGTATTTTCTTGTTCCAGCCCTCCCCTGGTCATCCAAAAGTGGAAGAGTGGCCTTGGCAGGTTCGCTCTTCTCAGCCTGCGCCTTGAGTTTGGCTGCTGAAGGGGCCTGGTTGCTGGTCATCTTCCGAGCGGAGGACTGCATTTGCTCGGTAGTCGTTCCACCCTTGGTCTTGACCTTGAGCTCCATGCCCATCTGACGGTGTCCTGCCAGCGAGCACCATCCCAATGTGTCGCCGCCCAGGACTCCCACATCGACCGAGATGCTCTGGCCTACCGGCACGGATCCTGTACTCTTGCCATTGGCGAAAACCAAGTCGTGCCGCTGATCTCCGGTGTTCTGAAAATCTACAACCAGCCGGTCGCCTGCATCAATGGTGATGGTATCCGGCACAAAGGCCATCCCCTTTACCCTGATTGAAGCTCTTCTAGTGTGTCCCGTCGGCTGGATGCTCTTCGACGATGCGTCCTGAACCCCTCCAGTATTGGGCGTTGCCCCGACGGAGACAGCCAGCGCCGGTCGCAGGGCCATCAAGACCACGGCGGCCACCAGGACCAGCACGGTAACCGAGGTGGCAACAAGGTCCGCCCGCAGGGCCAAAGTCCCAACAAGTTCGGTATGCGAATCCTTGGGCTGGCGACGACGGTAGCGTTTGGAAGCCAGGACCTGCTTGCCGCGAGCAGCCAGGTAAACCACGGTCAGCATCATGGAGAGGATTCCCAGGACATTCAGCAGGTTCCCCGCCTTCCACAAGGGCGTGTAGAGCCGGATGGCTCCAAGGAGCCTGATCAGCAAGCCAACCTGCATGAGCGCCCAAGCACCCCAGAGGAGGGGATGAAAAGGCAGAGGCCTGCGAATGACCGAGGG
>NZ_JBVPQK010000229.1:0-4261 GCF_058197115.1 Bifidobacterium sp. POST2/T3 (B1) | reverse complement strand
CGCTGTGCCTACCAAGGCCGTGCGCACGTTCGACGCCCTGCGCGAGAAGCAGGAAAAGGCCGCCTGAGTCCACGGCCTTTGGCCCGGGTTCATACGGTAAATACAAGAAAATGTTCGGTGATCGGTCTACCAGTCAATGCCGGTCGCCACAAATGAAAGGAAGCCATTATGGCCAAGCTCTCCGCTGACGAGCTCATCGACGCGTTCAAGGAAATGACTCTGGTCGAGCTGTCCGACTTCGTCAAGAAGTTCGAGGACGAGTTCGACGTCGAGGCCTCTGCCCCTGTGGCCGTGGCCGCTGCCGCCCCCGGTGCTCCTGCTCCGGCCGAGGAGGAGAAGACCGAGTTCGACGTCGTCCTCTCCGCCATCGGCGACAAGAAGATTCAGGTCATCAAGGCCGTCAAGGCCATCACCAACCTGGGTCTGGCCGACGCCAAGGCTCTGGTTGACGGTGCTCCCAAGGCCGTCCTGGAAGGCGCCAAGAAGGAAGACGCCGACAAGGCCAAGGCTCAGCTGGAAGAGGCCGGCGCCACCGTCGAGCTCAAGTAGTCATCGGCTCTTCTGAGCCCTTGTATCTTGAAAAGCCCCAAACCGTTAATGACGGTGCGGGGCTTTTTCTTATACATCCCGTCGACCGTGCGCACGAGGTGATTGCGTTGCTCTGTGCCGATCCGCGCCGGTATGTATGGGCCCATGCGCTCTGCAGTCGTGACCGAGGGATGACCCTGTTATTACAATGATTGAAGTTGATCGAAACAGTTTGTTCATGATTGGATTCGCTGCTAAGCTAAGCCCTGTCCTATCGACCACGACGCCGATGCCCAGATATGACAACGAGAGAGCAATCATGACTATCACCTTCACCAACCAGTTCTGGACCGTGACCTCTGGTGACCTGACCGATCGCCGCCGGCCTCTGCAAGCCCCTCCAATGGGGGAGAAGCCCAAGGACGCCAAGCCCATCGTCATCGATCCCTGCCAGCGCCATCAGCCCTGGATCGGGGCCGGAGCCGCCATCACTGATGCCGCAGCTTCGCTGATTTGGGGCAGTCAATCCGCGCAGCAGAGACATGCTCTTCTGGACGATATGTTCAACCCTGACAAGGGCGGCTTTTCGGTCATCCGCATTCCGCTGGGCTCCTGCGAGCCGTCCTCCCAGCCCTACTACACCTATGACGACATCCCCTTCGGCGAGCAGGACAGGGATCTGGCCAGGTTCTCTCTGGGCGAGGGTGAGCCCGGTGCCCCGGACGCCACCAAGGACTACAAGTACATCATCCCCGTCGTGCAAGAGATACTGTCCATCAATCCTGCCGTGAAGATCATCGCATCCCCTTGGACTGCACCAGCCTGGATGAAGAATACCGGCCACCTGTGTATGGGTGGCCATCTTCGTTTCAATGAGTGGACAGGCAACGGCTATGATCCGTTGGAGGACTCTGTCGAAGGGGCCTATGCTCGTTACTTCGCCCGCTACATCGATGAGATGGAGGCCATAGGCATCCCCATCTGGGCGGTCACTGTACAGAACGAGCCCTCCAATGCAGCTCCCTGGCCCGCCATGCTCTGGACGCTGGCCCAGCAGGCCGACTTCGCCCACCGCTTCCTGCGGCCAGCGCTGGATCGACGGCACGCCCAGGTGCGCATTTTCATCAACGATGACTCTGGGCACTGCCTGACCGGACCGGTCGACAAGGATGTCACCGCAGAGCAGGCCCGGTCCATCGACGGTCTTACCTTGCATACCTATGACAACGACTATCCGCATCTGGATTATGCCAACCGGGTCTATCCGCAGTGGCTCTATGGCATGACCGAGCGTCGCTGCATGCTGAACCAGACCCCGGAGGATGCCGCACACATCATGTCTGGCGTCATCGGCAACTGGCTGGTCCGCCATGGCTCTTCCTTCATCACCCTGTGGAACATGGCCCTGGACGAGCGGGGGCTGCCCAACCAGATCGGTGCCGACGGCAGGCGCGGCGTGGTCACCATCGACCATGGCAGCGGCAAGGTCCGCAGGAACCTGGAGTATTTCATGCTCCGTAGCTTCGGCCAGGACGTGGAGCCGGGCTCAGTGGTGATCGACTCCAGCAACTACACCCCGGACGGCTGGAGCGGTTCGTTGGGCTCCGTGGCCTTCCTGGCGCCGGACGGATCCATCGCCGCCCACATCTACAACCCTACGGGCAAGCCTATCAAGGCGGCCATTACCGTCAACGGCTGGGGGGACCGCTGGCAGAGCGTGACCGTGCCCGCCTGGGGGACCGTGACCATGCACGCGACGACGAGTGAGCGGATCAATGATTCGGCCGTGCCCGAGGATGAGGACTTTGCTCTACAGCTGCCTGCGCATACTGTGGACGACAAGGCTCCAGGACAGGACTGAGGCTCAGATTCTGCAAACCGGGAAAGAGCCCGGCGGAAGGAGAAATACGATTATGAAGGAGATTTGGACCGCGACGGCAGGGGATCTGTCCCAGCGGCGAGAACCTATAGCGACCCCTGAGACGACGACTGGGCCCGACGCCGCCGTTCCCATCGTCGTTGATCCCACCAGACGCTATCAGTACTGGGAGGGGGCCGGCGCTGCTCTGACGGATTCCAGCGCCTACCTATTCATGACGGCCATGGATGCCGACCAACGGCATCGGATTCTGACTGAGCTTTTTGATCCGGCTCAGGCGGGCCTGTCCACCTTGAGGATCTCCATGGGGTCCTGCGACTTCTCCAGCCAGCGCTACTACTCCTATGATGACCTGCCTGAGGGAGTACTGTCGGATGCGGGTATGTCCTACTTCTCCATTGGGCAGGGGAAGCCGGGCTCGCCCGAAGCTACCAGGGACATGAAGTACGTGGTCCCCGTCCTTCAGGAGATCATGGCCATCAACCCGGGCGTGCGGATTCTGGCCTCTCCTTGGAGCGCACCCGCCTGGATGAAGGACAGCGGTCGGCTGGACGGGGCTGGTCGTCTGCGGCTGGGACAATACTGCGGCAACGGCTATCGTCGACAGGACACGGTCGATGCGGCCTATGCCCGCTATTTCGTCCGCTTTATCGAGGCCTACCAGAAGCTCGGGATTCCCATTGCAGCAGTGACCATGCAGAACGAGCCCTCAAACAATCCACCCTGGCCTATGACGATTTGGACCCCTGAGGAGCTGGTGCGCTGGGGTGTGGACTACCTGCGTCCGGCACTGGATCGTAGCTTCCCCGAGGTGGAGATCTTCTTCGGTGATGACGGCCTGAGGTTCTTCAGCCGTCCGGTCAGCGATTATATGACCCCTGTCGAAGCCCAGAGCTTTGCCGGTACGGCTATGCATACATATTCCGGCCTGCCCAAGTGGGTCGTGAATGCCACCAGGCAGTTCCCCGGATGGCGCTCGGTCATGAGTGAGCGGCGCTGCATGCTGGACGAGCAGGTGGACGAGGCCAGCCATGTCATGTTCGGAGAGATCGGCATCGGACTGGTCCGCCAGGGCGTGGGCATGATTGACCTGTGGAATCTGGCGCTGGACGAGCAGGGTCTGCCCAGTTGGGCGCGAACCATGGGCCGGCGCGGGGTCATCACCGTCGATTCCCAAACCGGCGGTGTCAAGCGCAACCTGGAATACTTCATGCTCCGTAATTTCGGACAGGATGTGCCGATCGGCGCTCGCAGGGTGGCCTCCACCAGCTATACCCGCGACGGCAGGACAGGCGGTCTGGGCTCGGTTGCCTTCGTTCGCGATGACGGCGAGCTCAGCGTTATCCTCTACAACCCGACCGGAGAGCCTATCCGGGCAGCCCTGACCGTCAATGGCTGGGGCGCCAGCTGGCGACCGGTGAGTGTACCGGCTTTTGGGACGGTCTCCTGTCATGTGTCAGACTCCGACCACGTAAACCGCAGTAGGGTGCCGGAGGATGACCAATTCGTTGTCCATATGACTCCGCACCCAGCTGATGACCACGATGAGGGAGAGGACGACCAGGGCTGATTCGATGATGGCGGCCGCTGATTGACTCTGATGGTTTTATCCGGAGCCAGGGCGGCCGCCATTTTATGCGGTTCACTTCGATGCCCAAGCCTTGCCTGCAGGGAAGGCTCACTGCTCCGGCATGTCTGCCAGTCCTTCATGTGTCCTTTATCAGTTAATTCGGCACGCAATCAATCCTATCTCTGGGTTTCATGACAGAATAGGCGATAGTACCGAGTGAAGGCGGCTGCAGATTTGGGAGGTCGAAAACGTGAGTGACGATCGGCGACCGGGGCAGGTGTGGA
>NZ_JBVPQK010000228.1:0-4314 GCF_058197115.1 Bifidobacterium sp. POST2/T3 (B1) | reverse complement strand
TCGTTCCACCACCGTCGTTTCTTCCAGAATAGTCTTCAGAGCCTCCAGGGGAAGTGTGCTCGCAGAGAATCGCGTCGCCTCCGAGTCCCCGTCGGCAAGTCCATGCGCAATGACATTATTATATGGTATTTTATCGACTCGTTCTGGAGGACATATGGGTTACAAGGTCGGTGACATGGTCGTCTATCCGCGTCATGGGGCCGCCAGGGTGGACGCCATCACCGAACGGACCGTCAAGGGCGTCACCCGCAAGTACCTGCAGCTGTCCGTGCTCTCCTCTGATGGGCTGGTCATCAACGTCCCCGTCGAGAACGCAGCCAAGGTGGGCGTCAGGGACATCGTCGACGCCAAGGCGGTGGCCAAGGTCTTCGAGATCCTGCGCACCCCGGTGGTCGAGGAGAAGGAGATGAACTGGTCCCGCCGCTACAAGCTGAACGTGGAGAAGATCGCCACCGGCGAGGTCAACAAGATCGCCGAGGTGGTGCGTGACCTTTCCCAGCGCGACGTGGACGAGCACGGGCTGTCGGCGGGCGAGAAGCGGATGCTGATCAAGGCCCGCAAGATCCTGACCTCCGAGATCGCCCTGTCTGAGAAGTTGGACGAGGACGAGGCCCAGCGCCTGCTGGACGTCAACCTGGGCTATGCAGACCCCATGCCCGGTGACGACAAGCACCATACCAAGTCCCCCAAGGAGCCGGCTTCCAAGACCCTGGCACGGGTGGCCCAGGAGGCTGCCAAGAACAAGGGCAAGGGTAAGACCAAGGCCAAGCGCTGAGGCCGGAGCCGGTCATGGGTCATCCAAGCGTCGGACTGGGCTTTGACGCCCATCGATTCGACCCGACTGGCGGGCGCCCCCTCTGGCTGGCATGTCTGTTCTGGAATGACGGAACCCCCGGCCTGCTGGGTGATTCTGACGGCGATGCGGCTGCTCATGCCCTGATTGATGCCATCTTGTCAGCCGCCGACCTGGGCGATATCGGCACTTTATTCGGCCTGGGAGCACAGGCTCCCGGGGCGGGCATGCACGGGGCGGCCATGCTGGAGGAGACCATGGACTGCCTGCATGAGCACGGTCGCAGGTTGCTTAACGCCTCCCTGGTCATAGTCGGCCAGCGCCCCAGAATTTCCTCCCGCCGTCACTTGGCCCAGCAAGCCATGAGCCAGGCCGTCGGGGCACCGGTTCGGCTGACCGCTACCACCACTGATGGCATGGGTTTTACCGGTCACGACGAGGGTATCGCCGTCATAGCCACCGCCCTAGTGGACTGACCGGTATCAGGCGCGCAGGGCCGCCCATCCCTTGGCCAGCGCCCAGAAGAGGGTGGACAGGGTCACGATGATGAAGCTTGGAGGGGCCGGTACCATGGCCGAAATCACCAGGCCTCCCCAGATGGAAGCCAGGCAGATCAGTCCTGACAGGAGCATGGCCCGCAGGGGAGAGGCCACCAGGATGTTGGCCGTGGCCGCCGGGGTGACGACCAGGGCGAAGATGAGCAGGGTCCCCACTGCAGGGACGGCGATGGTGATGACCCCGGCCATGATGGCCATGAAGGTCAGGTTCATCAGCCCGATGGGCACGCCGCGGGCCTGGGCCACCTGCTCATCCAGGGAACTGAAGAGCAGGGGCCGGTAGATCAGGGCCAGCAGGATCAGCAGGATTGCATCGAAGATCAGGAAGCCGATGACCTGCCCTCGGGTGATGGTTAGGATGGATCCGAAGAGGATGGCTTGCATCTGCTGGGAGGCCGAGCTGGACATCCTGGCGAAGAAGAGTCCAAGACCGGTGGCGAAGGCCAGGACCGTGCCCGTGGCGATCTCCCGCTGGGAAGCCCGCTTGCCCAGGGCTCCGATGACCAGCGCCCCACCCAGGGCGAACAGGCCCATGCCGGCAGAGACCGGCAGCCCCAGCAAAACGGCCCCCGTGGCGCCAGGCAGACCGATGTGGGCCAGGGCATGGGCGGCGAAGGTGGAGTGCCTGGCGATGGTGAAGTAGCCCATGGCTCCGGCGGCCATGGCGATGCACAGTCCAGCAACCATGGCGTTGCGCATGAAGGGGGCGGCGAGGATCTCCATCCAATGGGAGTCGAAGACTGGTGTGGTCATGAGGTCCTTTCCCGGTCCGTCCCGTGTAGGCGGGCCACCTGGCTGGGTTGATAGCGATTGTGGACGGGTCCGATCGGCTCATCCATGTCGGGGGCCACGAATATGTCCCCCTGGGGAGTGGTGACCACCTCCACCTTGGTGCCGTAGAGGTGGGTGAGCAGGTCCGAGTCCAGCACGTCGTCCATGCGGGCGTAGTGGGGGTGCCCGTCCAGCAGGTAGACTGCCCCGGTCAGTACAGGTAGCAGCATGTTCAGATCATGGGCCACCACCTGGATGGTCATGCCCAGACGGCTGTTGAGCTGTGCCAGCAGATGGACGGTGGCGCGTTGACCGGCCAAGTCCAGATTGGCCAAGGGCTCATCAAGCATGAGCAGATCAGGATCACAGACCAGGGCCTGGGCGATGGCCACCCGCTGGCGCAGGCCGCCGGAGAGCTGGGAGAGGCGCAGGTGGGCCCTATCCTCCACGCCGACGAAGCACATGGCCTTTCTAGCGCGCTCGCGGTCCTGCCTGGTGACGGGGTGAATGCCGAACCGGGTGCCGGTCAGCCCCAGCAGAACGGATTGCTCGGCCGTAAGGTTGGAGTCGATATCCGAGGTGTAGCTCTGGGGTACGTAGCCGATGCGGTCGTTGGCCTGGCCGGCCGGCTGTCCCAGGATCTGCAGACTGCCGGCATCCAGGGGGAGCAGACCCAGCTCGGCCTGCATCATGCTGGTCTTGCCAGTGCCGTTGGTGCCCACAATGGCGGTCACGGTTCCCGAGGGGATGGTGAAGGTCCCCTCCGACCAGATCAACCGCCCGGATCTGCGGATGGCGGCATGGTCGAAGACGATGCAGGCCTGCGTGGATGTCCTATCCGTGTCCGTATCCATGGCGTCCTTTCCGCAGGGATTCAAAATGGCGATCCTGCTCTTATTGAGCATCATTCTCATTATGGTGGGGAAAGGGACAGCGTGCAACTTCATCAGCCAAGTCCTCCCGGACCGGTCCATGGACAGTGGCTCCAGTCGGGGAGGAATCTGCGCTAATCTGGCTCAGACAATTCCGACAAGGGTTTGCGCCCGCTTGAACGATGGAGATGTGTTGACTGCAGTGAAACTGGACGGCAAGGCGGCGGCTGCGGAACTCAAGAAGGACCTGCGCGCTCGCGTGGCTAGACTGACGGCCATGGGATGCACTCCTGGCCTGGGGACCATTCTGGTGGGGGACGATCCTGGTTCGCTCAAATATGTGGAGGGCAAGCACCGGGACTGCAGCCAGGTAGGCATCCGGTCCATCCGTGTGGATTTGCCTGCCGATGCCGGCAAGGAGCGGATTCTTGCTGCAGTGGATCAGCTCAACCAGGATCCTGACTGCACCGGCTACATCGTCCAGCTGCCCCTGCCCGATGGCGTGGATCCTACTGAGATCATCGATCGCATCGATCCGGCCAAGGACGCCGACGGCATGCATCCCTACAACCTGGGCCAGCTGGTCCTGCATACCGACGGCCAGGTACGGACCCCCCTGCCCTGCACCCCAAGGGGGATCCTGTACCTGCTGGACCATTACGGGATTGACCTGGCCGGCAAGGATGTCTGCGTGCTGGGCCGAGGATTGACCGTGGGCCGCACCATCGGGTTGCTTCTGACCAACCGCGGGGTGGATGCCACCGTGACCCTCTGTCATACCCGTACCAGGGACGTTGATGCCCATCTGCGCAGAGCTGATGTGATTATCGCGGCCGTGGGCCGAGCCGGGCTGGTTGGCCCAGATCAGGTTCGCCAAGGTGCTGTTCTGGTTGATGTAGGCGTTTCCCGGATCTGGGATCAGCAGGAGGGGCGCTGGCGGATCAAGGGCGATATCGATCCGTCAGCCAAACTGTCTGCAGCCGCCTATACACCTAATCCCGGCGGCGTGGGACCCATGACCCGGGCCATGCTTCTGGTCAATGTGGTCGAATCCGCTGAGCGAGCCGCAGTAATCCTTGCCTGCGACACGCCCGAGGCTCCCCGGCGACAATGACCGTGGTGTCTCCTATCATAGGGAATGTTCGCGCCCGCCGGCGGGAACGCATAACTCAATACGGTAAAAATATCCACCAACTATACAAGAAACAATTTAATTAATGGCAGAGAACAAGAAGGAAGTCCCCCAGGTCGCGGTCAATGACATCGGATCCGAGGAAGACTTCATCAAGGCAGTCGATTCCACCATCAAGAACTTCGACGA
>NZ_JBVPQK010000227.1:0-4315 GCF_058197115.1 Bifidobacterium sp. POST2/T3 (B1) | reverse complement strand
TCGTTCCACCACCGTCGTTTCTTCCAGAATAGTCTTCAGAGCCTCCAGGGGAAGTGTGCTCGCAGAGAATCGCGTCGTCGTCGAGTCCCCGTCGGCAAGTCCATGCGCAATGGCATTATTATATGGTATTTTCTCGACTCGTTCTGGAGGGCATATGGGTTACAAGGTCGGTGACATGGTCGTCTATCCGCGTCATGGGGCCGCCAGAGTGGATGCCATCACCGAACGGACCGTCAAGGGTGTCACCCGCAAGTACCTGCAGCTGTCTGTGCTCTCCTCGGATGGGCTGGTCATCAACGTCCCCGTCGAGAACGCGGCCAAGGTGGGCGTCAGGGACATCGTCGACGCCAAGGCGGTGGCCAAGGTCTTCGAGATCCTGCGCACTCCGGTGGTCGAGGAGAAGGAGATGAACTGGTCCCGCCGCTACAAGCTGAACGTAGAGAAGATCGCCACCGGCGAGGTCAACAAGATCGCCGAAGTGGTGCGCGACCTCTCCCAACGCGACGTGGACGAGCACGGGCTGTCGGCGGGCGAGAAGCGGATGCTGATCAAGGCCCGCAAGATCCTGACCTCCGAGATCGCCCTGTCCGAGAATCTGGACGAGGACGAGGCCCAGCGTCTGCTGGATGTCAATCTGGGCTATGCGGAGCCCATGCCCGGTGACGACAAGCACCATACCAAGTCCCCCAAGGAGCCAGCTTCCAAGACTCTGGCACGGGTGGCCCAGGAGGCTGCCAAGACCAAGAGCAAGGGCAAGACCAAGGGCAAGCGCTGAGGCCGGAGCCGGCCATGGATCATCCAAGCATCGGACTGGGTTTTGATGCCCATCGCTTCGATCCGACTGGTGAACGTCCCCTCTGGCTGGCCTGCCTGTCCTGGAATGATGGAACCCCTGGCCTGCTGGGCGATTCTGACGGTGATGCAGCTGCCCATGCCCTGATTGATGCCATCCTGTCAGCTGCTGACTTGGGCGATATAGGCACCTTGTTCGGCCTGGGAGCACAGGCTCCTGGAGCGGGCATGCATGGGGTAGCCATGTTGGAGAAGGCCATGACCTGCCTGCATGAGCACGGTCGTAGGCTGCTCAATGCTTCCCTGGTTATCGTCGGCCAGCGCCCCAGACTTTCTTCTCGTCGCCACCTGGCGCAGCAGGCCATGAGCCAGGCAGTTGGCGCACCGGTTCGGCTGACCGCCACCACCACTGATGGCATGGGTTTTACTGGTCACAACGAGGGCATCGCCGTCATGGCCACCGCGCTGGTGGGCTGACTGGCATCAGGCACGCAGGGCTGCCCATCCCCTGGCCAGAGCCCAAAAGAGGGTGGATAGGGTCACGATGATGAAGCTTGGCGGGGCTGGCACCATGGCCGAAATCACCAGGCCTCCCCAGATGGAAGCCAGGCAGATCAGTCCCGACAGAAGCATGGCCCTCAGGGGAGAGGCCACCAGGATGTTGGCCGTGGCCGCTGGGGTGACGACCAGAGCGAAGATGAGCAGGGTCCCCACTGCTGGCACGGCGATGGTGATAACCCCGGCCATGATGGCCATGAAGGTTAGGTTCATCAGCCCGATAGGCACGCCGCGAGCCTGGGCCACCTGCTCGTCCAGGGAGCTGAAAAGCAGGGGCCGGTAGATCAGAGCCAGCAGGATTAGCAGGGCTGCGTCGAAGGTTATGAAGCCGATGACCTGCCCTCGGGTGATGGTCAGGATGGATCCGAAGAGGATGGCCTGCATCTGCTGGGAGGCCGAACTGGACATCCTGGCGAAGAAGAGCCCCAGACCAGTGGCGAAGGCCAGGACCGTGCCCGTGGCGATTTCCCTCTGGGAGGCCCGCTTGCCCAGGGCGCCGATGACCAGCGCCCCGCCCAGGGCGAATAGGCCCATGCCGGCAGAGACCGGCAGCCCAAGCAGGACGGCCCCCGTGGCGCCCGGCAACCCGATGTGGGCCAGGGCATGGGCGGCGAAGGTGGAGTGTCTGGCGATGGTGAAGTAGCCCATGGCTCCGGCGGCCACAGCGATGCACAGACCAGCCACCATGGCGTTGCGCATGAAGGGAGCGGCGAGGATCTCCATCCAATGGGGATCGAAGACTTGTGTGGTCATGAGGTCCTTTCCCGGTCCGTCCCATGCAGGCGGGCCACCTGGCTGGGTTGGTAGCGATTGTGGACGGGTCCGATCGGCTCGTCCATGTCGGGGGCTACGAACATGTCCCCCTGGGGTGTGGTGACCACCTCCACCTTGGTGCCATAGAGGTGGGTGAGCAGGTCCGAGTCCAGCACGTCGTCCATGCGGGCGTAGTGGGGGTGCCCGTCCAGCAGGTAGACCGCCCCGGTCAGTACCGGCAGCAGCATGTTCAGGTCATGGGCCACCACTTGGATGGTCATGCCCAGACGGCTGTTGAGCTGTGCCAGCAGGTGGACGGTGGCGCGCTGCCCGGCCAGATCCAGATTGGCCAGGGGCTCGTCCAGCATGAGCAGATCAGGATCGCAGACCAGGGCCTGGGCGATGGCCACCCGTTGGCGCAGGCCGCCGGAGAGCTGTGACAGGCGCAGGTGGGCCCTGTCCTCCACACCGACGAAGCGCATGGCCTTTCTGGCGCGCTCGCGGTCCTGCCGGGTGACGGGGTGGATGCCGAAGCGAGTGCCGGTCAGCCCCAGCAGTACAGACTGCTCAGCCGTCAGGTTGGAGTCGATATCCGAGGTATAGCTCTGGGGTACGTAGCCGATGTGGTCGTTGGCTTGGCCGGCCGGCTGCCCCAGGACCTGCAGGCTGCCGGCATCCAGGGGGAGCAAGCCCAGCTCGGCCTGCATCATGCTGGTTTTGCCAGTGCCGTTGGTGCCCACGATGGCGGTTATGGTCCCCGATGGAATGGCGAAGGTTCCCTCCGACCAGATCAGCCGCCCGGATCGGCGGATGGCGGCATGGTCGAAGACGATGCAGGCCTGCGTGGATGTTCTATCTGTGTCCGTATCCATGGCGTCCTTCTCACAGGCATCCAAATTGGTGATCCTGCTCTTATTGAGCATGATTCTCATTATGGCGGGGAAGTGGACAGCGCGCAACTTTGTCAGCCAAGTCCTCCCGGACCGGCCCTTGGACAGTGGTTCCAGTCGGGGAGGAATCTGCGCTAGGCTGGCTCAGACAACTTTGACAAGGGTTTGCGCCCGCTTGAATGATGGAGACCTATTGACGGCAGTGAAACTAGATGGAAAGGCGGCGGCTGCAGAACTCAAGGAGGACCTGCGCGCTCGCGTGGCTAGGCTGACGGCCATGGGACGCACTCCTGGCCTGGGGACCATCCTGGTAGGGGAGGATCCCGGTTCGCTCAAGTATGTGGAGGGCAAGCACCGGGACTGCAGCCAGGTGGGCATCAGGTCCATCCGAGTGGATCTGCCCGCCGATGCCGGCAAGGATCGGATTCTAGCTGCGGTGGATCAGCTCAACCAGGATCCTGACTGCACCGGCTACATTGTCCAGCTGCCCCTGCCCGATGGAGTGGACCCCACTGAGATCATCGAGCGCATCGATCCGGCCAAGGACGCCGACGGCATGCATCCCTACAATCTGGGCCAGCTGGTTCTGCATGCCGACGGCCGGGTGCGGACCCCTCTGCCCTGCACCCCGCGGGGGGTCCTGTACCTGCTGGACCATTACGGGATTGACCTGGCCGGCAAGGAGGTCTGCGTGCTGGGCCGAGGATTGACTGTGGGTCGCACCATCGGGCTGCTCTTGACCAACCGCGGGGTGGATGCCACCGTGACCCTCTGCCATACCCGCACCAAGGATATTGATGCACATCTGCGCAGGGCTGATGTGATCATTGCAGCCGTGGGCCAAGCCGGGTTGGTTGGCCCAGACCAGGTTCGCCAGGGTACCGTCCTGGTGGATGTAGGCGTCTCCCGGATTTGGGATCAGCAGGAGAAGCGCTGGCGGATCAAGGGCGACATCGATCCAGCCGCCAGGCTGTCTGCAGCTGCCTATACGCCAAATCCCGGCGGTGTGGGGCCCATGACACGGGCTATGCTCTTGGCCAATGTGGTCGATTCCGCTGAGCGAGCCGCAGGAATTCCTGCGCGCGACACGCCCGAGGCTCCCCGGCGACAATGACCGTGGTGTCTCCTATCATAGGGAATGTTCACGCCTGCCGGCGAGAACGCATAACTCAATAACGGTAAAAATATCCACCAACTATACAAGAAACAATTTAATTAATGGCAGAGAACAACAAGGAAGTCCCTCAGGTCGCGGTCAATGACATCGGATCCGAGGAAGACTTCATCAAGGCAGTCGATTCCACCATCAAGAACTTCGACGA
>NZ_JBVPQK010000226.1:0-4399 GCF_058197115.1 Bifidobacterium sp. POST2/T3 (B1) | reverse complement strand
TGTTGCAGTCGGCCCTGGACGACCAACGTGCCGACAAGGAGTGCTAATTGGCCGACGACATGCAGGAATTCTTCCAGGACAAGGTCCAGTGGGTTGCCGATGGGCAGGCCCCGGTTTCCGCCATGCCGCCGCGTCCTCCTCGTTCACGCCGTGAGATGCGCCGTCGGCGCGAAAGGCGCAAGCATCGCAAGCAGATCATGTGCATCATCATCGCCCTTGCGGTCGTGCTGGCCACCTCCTGCGTGGTGATTCTGGTAGGTGGGCTGCGCCATGGCGCCCCCCGGATCGTAGCCACCAAGGAGGTCGCCCCCGACTATCCAGGCCCGGGCGGACAGCCCCTGGAGTTCACGGTCGAGAGCGGCCAGGGGGCTGATCAGGTGGGCGCCAATCTGGTCAAGGCGGGGGTGGTCAAGTCCACGGCTGCCTTCCTGCACGCCATAACCAGCACCCAGTCCGAATCAAGGCTCCTGCCTGGTACTTTCGATCTGCGTCTGCGGATGAAGGCCTCAGATGTGGTGGCCATTTTGACTGACCGGAGCAAGGCCGGAGGCTTCCTGCAGGTGAGGGCCGGCGAGCGGGTCCGCGATGTGGTTGCCCGGGCTGCCCAGCTTTCCGGGGTTCCGCAGAGCGAATTCGACGCTCTGATCCAGGCCAAGGGCGAGGACATCCTGCCCCAGGAGGCGCAGGGTAACTTCGAGGGTTGGCTGCAGCCTGGTGAGTACGACGTGCGCAAGGCCGGGTCGGCCAAGGCCATCCTGGGCAACCTGGTCTCCAAGCGGATTGAGCACCTGGACCAGTTGGGCGTTCCCGGAGGCCAGGATCGGCAGACCATACTGAACACGGCCTCCATCACCGAGGCCGAGGTCAACAAGTCGGAATACTACAGCAAGGTGGCCAGGGTCATCGAAAACCGATTGGCCAAGGGAATGCCCCTGGGCATGGACAGCACCGTGGCCTACTCCAACAATGTCTCGGCCTTGAAGCTGACCGATGCCATGCTGAAGAATGCCAACGACCCCTACAACACCAGGATCCACCAGGGTCTGCCACCAGGCCCCATCGGTAGCCCTGGGGACGAGGCCATCCAGGCGGTCATGCATCCTGAGTCGGGCGACTGGCTCTATTTCGTGACCGTCAACATGGACACGGGAGAGACCAGGTTCAGCGACAACCCTGATCAGTTCAACCGCGATGTCAAGGAGTACAAGGCCTGGGAGTCCAAGCACAACCAGCAGAGCCAGTAGTGCCTTTTCCCTGGAACTCAGTTGCCGGTCCTAGATGGCATCAATGATCAGGGTCACCACCGCTGCGACGAGGATGACCGGGACGTAGGCCAGTGAGAGAGGGTTGTTCGTTCTGTCGGGTCTACGTCGACGAGCCAACCAGACCAGAGCGAGTGCAACCAGTCCCAGCAGGCCCATCATCAGCCACCAGATGAGGATGGCTGTCCACCCCAGAACTGATAGACTCAGGGCGACCAGACCCGTAGCAGTCACGTCGCCCAGTCCCAGCGCGCCGGGTCGGACCAGGGCCAGCAGAAACTGAAGGCCTGCAGAGGCCAGAGTCAGCAACAGGCACTGCGCGAGTAGCATCGGCCGGGCCTGGATCAGGGAAAAGACCAGAAGCGTTATGGTCTGCAACGCCAGTCCCAAGAGCACCAAAAGACGCGGGACTCGCCGGGAGCGGATGTCGATCAGGGCCAGGAGGAGCGCAGTCAGCAGTCCCGGCGCTGGGATGAGGTAGACCATCTTCTAAGATAATCATACGTAGCCCTAACCTGGCAAACGAGGAACGAACGAGGAGCTTGAATATGTTGCGCTGGCAGACGGCAGGGGAATCCCATGGAGAGGCCCTGGTGGCCATGATGGAGGGTCTGCCCGCCGGGGTTGCCGTGTCCACCAAGGACATCGAATCGGCCCTGGCCCGTCGTCGGCTGGGCTACGGCCGTGGGGCCAGAATGGGCTTTGAGCAGGACAAGGTTAGGCTGTTGACCGGAGTCAGGCATGGACGGACGCTAGGTTCACCGGTGGCCATCGAGATCGGCAACACGGAGTGGCCCAAGTGGGAGCGGATCATGAGCGTGGATGAACTGCCCGCCGATCAAGAGCCGCCGGCGACTGGTCGCAATGCCCCCCTGACCAGGCCCAGACCCGGCCACGCTGATCTGACCGGCATGCGTAAGTATGGGTTTACGGATGCGCGTCCGGTCCTGGAACGCTCCTCTGCCAGGGAGACTGCCTCCAGGGTAGCCTTGGGATCGGTGGCTGCCGACTTCCTGCAGCAGGCTCTGGGCATACGGACCGTTTCCCATGTCATCTCCATAGCCGGGGTCGGCCTGGAGGGGCATGAGGTCACGCCCGGCCCTGAAGACGGGCCCGCTCTGGATGCCTCGCCGGTCAGGACACTGGACAAGGACGCTGAGAAACGGATGATGGCCAGAATCGACCTGATCAAGAAGGACGGCGACACCGCCGGCGGGGTCTTCGAGGTCATCGCTTATGGCGTGCCTGCAGGCCTGGGCACCTATGTGGAGGACGACCGGCGTCTGGATGCGGCCCTGGCCGCCGCCTTCATGGGCATTCAGGCCATCAAGGGCGTGGAGATCGGCGACGGATTCAGGGAGGCTGATCGCCCTGGTTCACAGGCCCATGACGAGATGGAGCCCGGTCCGGACGGCACGATCCGCAGGCTCAGCAACCACGCAGGCGGGCTGGAGGGCGGCACCTCCAACGGCCAGCCCATCAGGGTGAGGGCCGCCATGAAGCCCATCTCCTCGGTGCCGCGGGCCCTGCGCACGGTGGATGTGGCCACCGGCCAGCCTGCCCAGGCCATCCATCAGCGTTCCGATGTGACCGCCGTGCCTGCCGCCGCAGTGATCGGCGAAGCCATGATGAACCTGACCCTGGCCCAATTCGCTTTGGAGAAGTTCGGTGGCGACTCGCTCGAGGAGGTTCGGCGCAACGCCCAGGCCTACCTCCAGTCCTGGCCCGAGCATCTGCGGTGAGGGGCGGTCTTGCATGATTGAAAGCAGCAGTATGCCCAAGGCCGTCGTCATCGGCATGCCCGGCGCGGGCAAGACCCGTCTGGGCAGGGAGACGGCCGCCCTGATCAAGGCGCCCTTCCGGGATACGGACCAGTGCATCGAGGAAGAAGCGGGTCGGTCGGTCAGTGAGATCTTCGACACTCAGGGCGAGCAGGCTTTCCGTGACATGGAGACCCGGGCGGTCCTGGACCTCCTGAAGGATTTCCCCGGCGGCATCCTGTCCCTAGGTGGAGGCGCACCCATGAGTACCGGTGTCTTCCAGGCGCTCCAGGACTATCGGCGGGCAGGCGGTGCTGTGGTCTACCTGCAGATCGACCCCGAGGAGGGCGTAAGCCGGGCGGCTCGCTCGGATCACCGCCCCCTTCTTCGCGGCGGCGCATCGGAGCGCTGGATGGCTCTCTATCGCGAGCGCCGCAGCGTCTACCAGGAGCTGGCCACCATCACCCTCAAATCCAGGAACACCACCCCCCGGGCCCTGGCCAGACGGCTGGCCGATGCCCTGACTGAGCGGGTGGTTCACGTCAGCGGTCCCGACCCCTACGATGTGAGGATCGGCGCCGGGGTGACCGGGCGACTGCATGAGCTGCTTGGCGACCAGACCATGCGTGTGGCCCTGATTCACACCCAGCCGGTCCAGCGCCATTCCGACCATGCCCGGGCCCTGCTTCGCCAGGCCGGGTATCAGGTGGTGGATCTGACCATTCCCGACGCGGAGGCCGGCAAGACCATCCAGGTCAGCCAGGGCATCTGGGAGCGCCTGGCCACCGAGGGCTTCACCCGTTCCGACGCGGTTGTGGGACTGGGCGGGGGAGCGGCCACAGACCAGGCCGGGTTCATCGCCGCCACCTGGATGCGCGGCATTCGCTATGTGAACTGCCCCACCTCCCTGCTGGCCATGGTCGATGCCTCCACCGGCGGCAAAACCGGCATCAACCTCGAGCAGGGCAAGAATCTGGTCGGCAGCTTCTATACCCCTGCCGGCGTCCTGGCTGACCTGCGGACCCTGCGAACCCTGCCCAATGAGATCTTTGTAGAGGGCCTGGGCGAGGTGGCCAAGTCCGGATTCATCATGGACGGCGGCATCCTGCGTGAGCTGGAGGAGCGGGCCGAGTCCCTGCGCGCCTTCGACGGACGGGAGTCCGACCAGTGGTTGGGCACGGTTGTCCAGGAACTGATCGAACGTACCGTAGAGGTCAAGGCCCGGCACGTCTCAGTGGACCTCAAGGAATCCGGCTTGCGGGAATTCCTCAACTATGGTCACACCCTTGGCCACGCCATTGAGAAGATCGAACACTTCACCTGGCGGCATGGTCAGGCCGTGTCCGTGGGCATGGTCTTCGCAGCCGAGCTGGCCAG
>NZ_JBVPQK010000225.1:0-4420 GCF_058197115.1 Bifidobacterium sp. POST2/T3 (B1) | reverse complement strand
CTGGCCAGCTCGGCTGCGAAGACCATGCCCACGGACACGGCCTGACCATGCCGCCAGGTGAAGTGTTCGATCTTCTCGATGGCGTGGCCCAGGGTGTGACCATAGTTGAGGAACTCCCGCAAGCCGGATTCCTTGAGGTCCACTGAGACGTGCCGGGCCTTGACCTCTACAGTGCGTTCGATCAGATCCTGGACCACCGTGCCCAACCACTGGTCGGACTCCTGCCCATCGAAGGAACGAAGGGAGTCGGCCCGCTCCTCAAGTTCACTCAGAATGCCGCCGTCCATGATGAAACCAGACTTGGCCACCTCGCCCAGGCCCTCTACAAAAATCTCATTGGGCAGAGTCCGCAGGGTTCGCAGATCAGCCAGGACACCGGCAGGGGTATAGAAGCTGCCGACCAGATTCTTGCCCTGCTCCAGGTTGATGCCGGTTTTGCCTCCGGTAGAGGCATCGACCATGGCCAGCAGAGAGGTCGGACAGTTCACATAACGGATACCTCGCATCCAGGTGGCGGCGATGAACCCAGCTTGGTCTGTAGCCGCTCCCCCACCTAGTCCTACAACCGCGTCGGAACGGGTGAAACCCTCGGTGGCAAGGCGCTCCCAGATCCCCTGGCTGACCTGAATGGTCTTGCCTGCCTCCGCATCGGGAATGGTCAGATCTACCACTTGATACCCGGCCTGACGGAGGAGGGCACGGGCATGGTCCGAATGGCGCTGGACGGGCTGGGTGTGAATCAGGGCCACGCGCATGGCCTGGTCTCCAAGCATCTCATGCAGCCGCCCGGTCACCCCTGCGCCGATCCTTACATCGTAGGGGTCGGGACCGCTGACGTGAACCACCCGCTCGGTCAAGGCATCGGCCAGCCGTCGGGCCAGGGCCCGGGGGGTGGTGTTCTTCGATTTGAGGGTGATGGTGGCCAGCTCCCGGTAGACGCTGCGGCGCTCATGATAGAGGGCCATCCAGCGCTCCGATGCGGCACCGCGAAGAAGGGGGCGATGATCCGACCGAACCGCCCGACTGACCCCCTCCTCGGGGTCGATCTGCAGGTAGACCACAGCTCCGCCTGCCCGCCGATATTCCTGCAGCGCCTGAAAGACCTCGGTGCTCATTGGAGCACCTCCTCCCAGGGACAGGATTCCACCAGAAAAGTCCTTCAGCAGGTCCAGAATCACCCTGGTCTCCATGTCACGAAAAGCCTGCTCGCCCTGAGTGTCGAAGATCTCGCTGACCGATTGGCCTGCCTCTTCCTCGATACACTGGTCTGTATCTCTGAAAGGAGCCTTTATCAGGGCGGCTGTCTCCCTGCCCAGACGGGTCTTGCCCGCACCGGGCATGCCGATGACGATGGCCTTGGGCATGCTGCTGCTTTCAATCATGCAAGACCGCCCCTCACCGCAGATGCTCGGGCCAGGACTGAAGGTAGGCCTGAGCATTGCGCCGAACCTCTTCGAGCGAGTCACCGCCGAATTTCTCCAAGGCGAATCGAGCCAGGGTCAGGTTCATCATGGCTTCGCCGATCACAGCAGCGGCAGGCACGGCAGTCACATCGGAACGCTGATGGATGGCCTGGGCGGGCAGGCCGGTGGCTACATCCACCGTGCGCAGAGCCCGCGGCACCGAGGAGATGGGCTTCATGGCAGCCCTCACCCTGATGGGCTGGCCGTTGGACGTGCCACCCTCCAGACCGCCTGCACGGTTGCTGAGCCTGCGGATGGTGCCGTCCGGACCAGGTTCCATCTCGTCATGGGCTTGCGATCCAGGACGATCAGCCTCGCTGAATCCATCGCCGATCTCCACGCCCTTGATGGCCTGAATGCCCATGAAAGCGCTGGCCAGGGCCGCATCCAGACGCCGGTCGTCCTCCACATAAGTGCCCAGGCCTGCAGGCACGCCATAAGCTATGACCTCGAAGACCCCACCGGCGGTGTCGCCGTCCTTCTTGATCTGATCGATTCTGGCCATCATCCGCTTCTCAGCGTCCTTGTCCAGGGTCCTGACCGGCGAGGCATCCAGGGCAGGTCCGTCCTCAGGGCGGGGCGTGACTTCATGACCTTCCGAGCCGACACCGGCTATGGAGATGACATGGGAGACGGTTTGTATGCCCAGAGCTTGCTCCAGAAAGTCGGCAGCCACCGATCCCAGGGCAACCCGGGAGGCGGTCTCCCTGGCCGAGGAACGCTCAAGGACCGGACGCGCATCCGTAAACCCATACTTGCGCATACCGGTCAGATCGGCGTGGCCGGGCCTGGGTCTGGTCAGTGGTGCATTGCGACCGGTGGCCGGGGGCTCCTGATCGGCAGGCAGCTCGTCCACACTCATGACCTGCTCCCACTTGGGCCACTCAGTGTTGCCGATCTCGATGGCCACTGGCGAACCGAGCGTCCGTCCATGCCTGACACCGGTCAGCAGTCGCACCCGGTCCTGTTCAAAGCCCATCCTGGCCCCGCGACCATAGCCCAACCGACGGCGAGCAAGGGCCGATTCAATATCCTTGGTGGACACGGCAACCCCGGCGGGCAGACCCTCCATCATGGCCACTAGGGCCTCTCCATGGGATTCCCCTGCCGTCTGCCAGCGCAACATATTCAAGCTCCTCGTTCGTTCATCGTTTGCCAGGTTAGGGCTACGTATGATTATCTTAGAAGATGGTCTACCTCATCCCAGCACCTGGACTGCTGACCGCCCTCCTCCTGGCCCTGATCGACATCCGCTCCCGGCGAGTCCCACGTCTTCTGGTGCTCTTGGGACTGGTGTTGCAGACCGTGATCCTGCTGGCATTTGCGCTGATCCAAGGTCGGCCGATGCTGCTCGCGCAGTGCCTGCTATTGACTCTGACCTCTGCAGGCCTTCAGTTTTTGCTGGCCCTGGTCCGACCCGGCGCCCTGGGACTGGGCGACGTGACCGCAACGGGTCTGGTCGCCCTGAGCCTGTCAGTTCTGGGATGGACAACCATCCTGGTTTGGTGGCTGATGATGGGGCTGCTGGGGCTGGTCGCACTGGCCCTGGTCTGGTTGGCTCGCCGCCGCAGACCCGACAGAACAAACAACCCTCTCTCGCTGGCCTACGTCCCGGTCATCCTAGCTGCAGCGGTAACGGCCTTAATCATTAATGCCTTCTAGTGCCGTATGCATCTGGCTAGCAATCGTGGCCCTGAAATCCAGGGAAAAGCGCTACTCGCCCTGCTGGTTGTGCTGGGACTCCCAGGCCTTGTACTCCTTGACATCCCGGTTGAACTGATCCTGGTTGTCGCTGAACCTGGTCTCTCCCGTATCCATGTTGACAGTGACGAAATAGAGCCAGTCGCCCGTCTCAGGGTGCATGGCAGCCTGGATGGCCTCGTCTCCAGGGCTGCCGATGGGGCCTGGGGGCAGACCAGGATGGACCCTGGTGTTGTAAGGGTCGTCGGCGTTCTTCAGCATGGCGTCGGTCAGCTTCAAAGCGGAGACATTATTGGAGTACGCCACGGTGCTGTCCATGCCCAGGGGCATTCCCTTGGCCAATCGGTTTTCGATGACCCTGGCCACCTTGCTGTAATACTCCGACTTGTTGACCTCAGCCTCGGTGATGGAGGCCGTGTTGAGTATGGTCTGCCGATCCTGACCACCGGGCACGCCCAACTGGTTCAGGTGCTCGATTCGCTTGGACACCAGATTGCTCAGGATGGCCTTGGCCGACCCAGCTTTGCGCACATCGTACTCACCAGGCTGCAGCCACCCCTCGAAGTTGCCCTGTGCCTCCTGGGGCAGGATGCCCTCGCCCTTGGCCTGAATCAGGGCGTCGAATTCGCTCTGTGGAACACCGGAAAGCTGAGCGGCCCGGGCGACCACTTCGCGGACCCGTTCGCCGGCCCTCACCTGCAGGAAGCCTCCAGCCTTGCTTTGGTCGGTCAGAATGGCAACCACATCCGAGGCCTTCATCCGCAGACGCAGATCAAAAACGCCTGGCAGGAGCCTGGATTCGGACTGGGTGCTGGCGATGGCATGCAGGAAGGCAGCCGTGGACTTGACCACCCCGGCCTTGACCAAATTGGCACCTACCTGATCAGCACCCTGACCGCTCTCGACCGTGAACTCCAGAGGCTGTCCGCCGGGACCTGGATAGTCGGGGGCGACCTCCTTGGTGGCTACGATCCTGGGGGCGCCATGACGCAGCCCGCCTACCAGAATCACCACGCATGAGGTGGCCAGCACAACAGCCAGGGCGATGATAACGATCATGATCTGCTTGCGATGCTTGCGCCTTTCGCGCCGACGGCGCATTTCACGGCGCGAATGAGGAGGACGCGGCGGCATGGCGGAAACCGGGGCCTGCCCATCGGTAACCCACTGGACTTTGTTCTGGAAGAATTCCTGCATGTCGTCGGCCAATTAGCACTCCTTGTCGGCACGTTGGTCGTCCAGGGCCGACTGCAACA
>NZ_JBVPQK010000224.1:0-4423 GCF_058197115.1 Bifidobacterium sp. POST2/T3 (B1) | reverse complement strand
TACGATGCCACCGTCATCAAGAAGCTCAAGGCCGCAGGCATGCCCATTCTGGGCAAGACCAACCTGGATGAGTTCGCCCAGGGGTCTTCCACTGAGCACTCAGCCTTCAAGCCCACACACAACCCCTGGGATACCGAGCGGGTCCCGGGCGGTTCAGGCGGCGGTTCGGCTTCGGCTGTCGGCGCCTTTGAGGCTCCGCTGGCCCTGGGCACCGACACTGGTGGGTCCATTCGCCAACCCGGATCCCTGACCGGCACCGTGGGTGTCAAACCCACCTATGGCGGTGTCTCCAGGTTCGGGGCCATCGCCATGGCATCCTCCCTGGATCAGATTGGTCCGGTCTCCAGGTCAGTGTTGGACGCCGCCCTGCTGCAGGAGATCATTGGTGGCTATGATCGCCGAGACTCCACCTCGATTCCCAAGCCGGTTCCCCCTCTGGCCCAGGCTGCTCGTCAGGGCCAGAAGCGCGATCTGAAGGGCCTCAAGGTGGGCCTGGTCAAGGAGCTGGGCGGCGAGGGCTATCAGCCCGGCGTCGAAGCCCGTTTCAACGAGGCTGTCTCGTTGCTGGAATCCATGGGCGCCGAGGTGGTTCAGGTCTCCTGCCCGCACTTCCCCTACGCGCTGGCTGCTTACTACATCATCATGCCCTCTGAGGTCTCCTCCAACCTGGCCCGTTACGATGGCATGCGCTACGGCCTGCGGGTCATGCCTCCCGATGGCGTTCCCCAGACGGCAGCCAACATGATGGCCGCCACACGCGAGGCCGGGTTTGGCGACGAGGTCAAGCGCAGGATCATCCTGGGTATCTATGCCCTCTCCGCCGGCTACTACGATGCCTGGTACGGCTCCGCTCAGAAGGTCCGCACCCTGGTCATCCGCGACTTTGAGAAGGCCTTCGAGCAGGCCGATGTCCTGGTATCGCCCACTTCGCCGACCACGGCCTTCCGTTTCGGCGAGAAGATGGACGATCCGCTGGCCATGTACCTGAACGATGTTGCTACTATTCCGGCCAACCTGGCCGGCACTCCGGCCATGTCGATTCCCGCCGGGCTCAGCGACGACGGGCTGCCTGTCGGCTTCCAGTTCTTTGCCCCCCAGATGCGCGATGAGGTCATGTACCGGCCTGCCGCCGCTCTTGAGGCGGCCCTGGAGGAGCAGTGGGGCGGACCCATCTCCCAGAAGTTGTCCACCCCCTGGCTGGATGGCCTGGCCCAGGGATCGAACAAGTAGGCATCGGAAGGAAACGGAATCACAATGGCTGAAAAACTTATGAAGTACGCCGATGCCGTGGCCAAGTACGACCCGGTGTTCGGCCTGGAGGTCCATGTCGAGCTCTGCACCAACACCAAGCTCTTCTGCCCGGCCCATATCGAGTTCGGCGGCGAGCCCAACACCCAGCTGACCCCGGTCTCCCTGGGCCTGCCCGGCAGCCTGCCTGTAGTCAACAAGACCGCCATCGACTATGCGGTCAAGCTGGGCCTGGCCCTGCACTGCAAGGTCAATGAGTGGAGCCAGTTCGCCAGAAAGAACTATTTCTATCCGGACATGCCCCGTGACTATCAGATCTCCCAATATGACAAGCCCCTGAATGGCGAGGGCTATCTGGATGTGGAGCTGGACGACGGCAGCATCTTCCGCGTGCCCATCGAGCGGGCCCATGTGGAGGACGATGCCGGCAAGAACACCCACGTAGGCGGGGCTGACGGCCGCATTGAGGGTGCCGATCACTCCTTGGTGGACTACAACCGTGCTGGTGTCCCTCTGGTCGAGATCGTGACCAAGCCTATCGAGGGCGCCGGGGCGCGTACCCCCGAGGTGGCAGGGGCCTACGTCCGGGCCATCCGAGACATCGTCCGGGCACTGGGCATCTCCCACGCCCGGATGGAGCAGGGCAACATGCGCGCCGACGTCAACGTCTCCCTGCACGCCGGGCCGGACGCCCCTCTGGGAACCCGGTCGGAGACCAAGAACGTCAACACCTTCAAGGGCATCGAGAAGACGCTGACCTACGAGATCCGCCGTCAGGCAGCCCTGCTGGAGTCCGGCGGGGAGGTGCTGCAGGAGACCCGCCACTGGGATGAGTCCACACAGACCACGGCAGGCGGCCGTGTCAAGACCGATGCCAACGATTACCGGTACTTCCCCGATCCTGACCTGGTCATGGTCCATGTGACCAAGGATCATATCGAGGAGCTCAAGGCTCAGATGCCGGAGATGCCGCGCGAACGCCGCGCCCGTCTCAAGAAGGAGTGGGATTTCACCGACAGACAAATGCAGGATGCGGTCAACGCCGATGCTGTGGACCTGATCGAGGATACGGTCAAGGCCGGCGCTACGGCTGCCGGAGCCCGCAAGTGGTGGCTGGGCGAGATCTCCCGCGAAGCTAACGCCCGTGGGGTCAGCCTGCAGGAGCTGCCTATTTCGGCTCAGGATGTTGCCGATGTGGAGCAGCTGATTGCCGACGGCAAACTCAATGACAAGCTGGCCAAGCAGACCGTCTCCGGCGTGCTGGCGGGCGAGGGCAAGCCCAGCGAGGTCGTCAAGAGGCACGGCTACCAGGTGGTTTCGGACGACGGGGCTCTGGATGCTGCCGTCGACCAGGCCCTTAAGGACAACCCGGACATCGTGGCCAAGCTCAAAGGCGGCAATATGAAGCCCATGGGCGCTATTATCGGAGCGGTCATGAGGGCCACCAAGGGCCAGGCCGATGCCAAGGCTGTCAGCAAGATCGTCATGGAGCGCATCGCTAAGTCCTGACCACGCCCGGTCCGCCGACCTGGTTCCATCGGATTCGGACCGGCGGACCTGCCCAGCCTCTCATGGTTTTCCCAGGGGCGAGGGATTACAATTGATTGCCATCGCAAGGTGGCGATCATGGAGGTGACGTGATGTCTATGAGCGGCAGGGGCAATGACCGACCGCAAATGCAATCCGAGGGATCTGACGACGTGGCGGACAGACAGCTGCCCGACCGGATTGAGATTCCCTACATCCGGGGCGAGATGTTGCACCTGCGGCCGGCCGTCATCGCCGATCTGACGGCAATGGACCAGCTGGAGGCCTTTTACAATTCCACCCGCATCACCGGTAAGGGGCCTAGCGCCGAACGAGCCGTGGTCAATGCCTGGGTGCGTCGATCGGTGGCCTGGTCCAAGGGTCTGGCTGCCCGTGATTCGGGTGTGGGCGATCCCGAGTCCCGCCGCACCCTGGCTTGGGCCATGGTCACTGATGCGGACACCGACCAGGACGGCTCGCCCGATGCTGATGCCACCAAGGGGGTCATCGGCATGATCTTCCTGATCGACGTGGACGGCTGGTCACGCTCGGCCAGAATCCAGGTGGTCCTGGGCAGGCACTTCCGCGGGCGTGGCTACTCTCGGGATGCCATGCCCAGAATCATGACCTACGGGTACGCGGCTGCTCCTACGGGTCTGGGTCTGCACCGGATTTGGGTGGCTGTGCCAGAGAAAAACACTCGCTCGATCTCTGTCTACCAGTCTCTGGGATTCATGATTTCGGGTACCTCCCGTGATGCGCTCTGGGATGCCGAGAACGGCAAGTATCAGGATCAGATCGTCATGGACGCTTTGGTTGACGAGTATGATCCCATCCGTTCTTTGAATGCTTTCGGCATGCACGTCATCCGCGAAAACCCCGGTGTGGCCGAAGCTCTTGTTGCACACGGATACGCGGCGGATGAGAATGGTGGTATAAGCGGGTCCGAGCCTGGGGAGTCCACCTTGGCATCTCAGGATTCGTCTGCATCAGGTGGCCCGCATTCAGACAAACCTGCTGAAGACCATGCAGGATCTGACAGCAGGAATGATGAGAGGGCAGACTCTGGTCAGACGGACGTCACAGATGCCGGGGATAAGCCTGATTCTGACGAATCTGTTGCCGAGCAGTCCGGCGAGGAGCATACGGCATCTGATTGGGCCTATGGGTCGGCTGAGGCCAAACGTTCCAAGCGTGCTTGGTGGCGTACGCTTGGTCATGGCCGTGATCGCGCGAATGGAGGTAGTCGATGAGTGCTGAGGATCTCGACAACTACGAGACCAACGCTGAACTGGCCCTGTACCGCGAGTACCGGGACGTGATCAAGCTGTTCACCTATGTGGTCGAGACCGAGCGGCGATTTTACCTGGCCAACAAGGTGGACTTCAACGTCCGGTCCGCTGGGCAGGATGTCTACTTCGACGTCCGGCTGACCGATGCCTGGGTCTGGGATGTCTACCGGTCCAGCCGGTTCGTCAAGAATGTCCGCATCGTCACCTTTAAAGATGTCAATGTGGAGGAAGTGCAAAAGACGGATATCGACATCCCCGATGCGTTGGGCTAAATATCGCTCAGGGGCGAGCATCATCACGTTTGTTCCACGCAATGGCGGGAATTCGTGTGGGAAGTCCCTCGGCAGCCTCTGGCC
>NZ_JBVPQK010000223.1:0-4424 GCF_058197115.1 Bifidobacterium sp. POST2/T3 (B1) | reverse complement strand
TACGATGCCACCGTCATCAAGAAGCTCAAGGCCGCAGGCATGCCCATTCTGGGCAAGACCAACCTGGATGAGTTCGCTCAGGGGTCTTCCACTGAGCACTCGGCCTTCAAACCCACACACAACCCCTGGGATACCGAGCGGGTCCCGGGCGGTTCAGGCGGCGGTTCGGCCTCGGCTGTCGGCGCCTTTGAGGCTCCGCTGGCCCTGGGCACTGACACTGGTGGGTCCATTCGGCAACCTGGATCCTTGACCGGCACCGTGGGCGTCAAACCCACCTATGGCGGTGTTTCCAGGTTCGGGGCCATAGCCATGGCCTCCTCCCTGGATCAGATTGGTCCGGTCTCCAGGTCAGTGCTGGACGCGGCCCTGCTGCAGGAGGTCATTGGCGGCTATGACCGCCGAGACTCCACATCCATTCCCAAGCCGGTTCCCCCTCTGGCACAGGCTGCTCGTCAGGGCCAGAAGCGCGATCTGAAGGGACTCAAGGTGGGTCTGGTCAAGGAGCTGGGCGGCGAGGGCTACCAGCCCGGCGTTGAAGCACGTTTCAACGAGGCTGTCTCGCTGCTGGAATCCATGGGCGCCGAGGTGGTTCAGGTCTCCTGCCCGCACTTCCCATACGCGCTGGCTGCTTACTACATCATCATGCCCTCCGAGGTCTCCTCCAACCTGGCCCGTTACGACGGCATGCGCTACGGCCTGCGGGTCATGCCTCCCAATGGCGTCCCCCAGACGGCAGCCAACATGATGGCCGCCACACGCGAGGCCGGATTCGGCGACGAGGTCAAGCGCAGGATCATCCTGGGTATTTACGCCCTGTCCGCCGGCTACTACGATGCCTGGTACGGCTCCGCTCAGAAGGTCCGCACCCTGGTCATCCGCGACTTTGAGAAGGCCTTCGAGCAGGCCGATGTCCTGGTATCGCCCACTTCGCCGACCACGGCCTTCCGTTTCGGGGAGAAGATGGACGATCCGCTGGCCATGTACCTGAACGACGTGGCCACCATTCCGGCTAATCTGGCCGGCACTCCGGCCATGTCGATTCCCGCTGGGCTCAGCGACGACGGGCTGCCTGTCGGCTTCCAGTTCTTCGCCCCCCAAATGCGCGACGAGATCATGTACCGGCCTGCCGCCGCTCTTGAGGCCGCCCTGGAGGAGCAGTGGGGCGGGCCCATCTCCCGGAAGTTGTCCACCCCCTGGCTGGATGGCCTGGCCCAGGGATCGAACAAGTAGGCATCGGAAGGAAAACGGAATCACAATGGCTGAAAAACTGATGAAGTACGCCGATGCCGTGGCCAAGTACGACCCGGTGTTCGGCCTGGAAGTCCATGTCGAGCTCTGCACCAACACCAAGCTCTTCTGCCCGGCCCATATCGAGTTTGGAGGTGAGCCCAACACCCAGCTGACCCCGGTTTCCCTGGGCCTGCCCGGCAGCCTGCCCGTGGTCAACAAGACCGCCATCGACTATGCGGTCAAGCTGGGCCTGGCCCTGCACTGCAAGGTCAACGAGTGGAGCCAGTTCGCCAGGAAGAACTACTTCTATCCGGACATGCCTCGCGACTATCAGATCTCCCAGTATGACAAACCTCTGAACGGTGAGGGCTACCTGGACGTTGAGCTGGACGACGGCAGCATCTTCCGCGTGCCCATCGAGCGTGCCCATGTGGAGGACGATGCTGGCAAGAATACCCACGTAGGCGGGGCCGACGGCCGCATTGAGGGCGCCGATCACTCACTGGTGGACTACAACCGTGCGGGTGTCCCCCTGGTCGAGATCGTGACCAAGCCCATCGAGGGCGCCGGGGCGCGTACCCCCGAGGTGGCCGGGGCCTACGTCCGGGCCATCCGAGACATCGTCCGGGCCCTAGGCATCTCCCACGCCCGGATGGAGCAGGGCAACATGCGCGCCGACGTCAACGTCTCCCTGCACGCCGGGCCGGATGCCCCTTTGGGAACCCGGTCGGAGACTAAGAATGTCAACACCTTCAAGGGCATCGAGAAGACGCTGACCTACGAGATCCGCCGTCAGGCAGCCCTGCTGGAGTCCGGCGGGGAGGTGCTGCAGGAGACCCGACACTGGGATGAGTCCACACAGACCACGGCGGGCGGCCGTGTCAAGACTGATGCCAACGATTACCGGTACTTCCCCGATCCCGACCTGGTCATGGTCCATGTGACCGAGGATCATATCGAGGAGCTCAAGGCTCAGATGCCAGAGATGCCGCGCGAACGCCGCGCTCGTCTCAAGAAGGAGTGGGATTTCACCGATAGGCAAATGCAGGATGCGGTCAACGCCGATGCTGTGGACCTGATCGAGGATACGGTCAAGGCCGGCGCTACGGCTGCCGGAGCCCGCAAGTGGTGGCTGGGCGAGATCTCCCGCGAAGCCAACGCCCGTGGGGTCAGCCTGCAGGAGCTGCCCATTTCGGCCCAGGATGTCGCCGATGTGGAACAGTTGATCGCTGACGGCAAACTCAATGACAAGCTGGCCAAGCAGACCGTCTCTGGCGTGTTGGCAGGCGAGGGCAAGCCCAGCGAGGTTGTTAAGAAGCACGGCTATCAGGTGGTTTCGGACGACGGGGCCTTGGATGCAGCCGTCGATCAGGCCCTCAAGGATAACCCGGACATCGTGGCCAAGCTGAAAGGCGGCAATATGAAGCCCATGGGCGCTATTATCGGAGCGGTCATGAGGGCCACCAAGGGTCAGGCCGATGCCAAGGCAGTCAGCAAGATCGTCATGGAGCGCATCGCTAAGTCTTGACCACGCCCGGTCCGCCGACCTGGTTCCATCGGATTCGAACCGGCGGACCTGCCCAGCCTCTCATGGTTTTCCCAGGGGCGAGGGATTACAATTGATTGCCATCGCAGGGTGGCGATCATGGAGGTGACGTGATGTCTATGAGCGGCAGGGGCAAAGACCGACCGCAAACGCAAACTGAAGGATCTGACGACATGGCGAGCAGACAGCTGCCCGACCGGATCGAAATCCCCTACATCCGGGGCGAGATGTTGCACCTACGTCCGGCGGTCATCGCCGATCTGACAGCAATGGACCAGCTGGAGGCCTTTTACAATTCCACCGGCATCACCGGTAAGGGGCCTAGTGCCGAACGAGCCGTGGTCAATGCCTGGGTGCGTCGGTCGGTGGCTTGGTCCAAGGGTCTGGCTGCCCGTGATTCGGGTGTGGGTGATCCCGAGTCCCGCCGCACCCTGGCTTGGGCCATGGTAACTGATGCGGATACCGACCAGGATGGTTCGCCCGATGCCGATGCCACCAAGGGGGTCATCGGCATGATCTTTCTAATCGACGTGGACGGCTGGTCTCGCTCAGCCAGGATTCAGGTGGTCCTGGGTAGGCACTTCCGCGGGCGCGGCTACTCCCGGGATGCCATGCCCAGAATCATGACCTACGGGTACGCGGCTGCTCCTACGGGTCTGGGCCTGCACCGGATCTGGGTGGCTGTGCCAGAGAAAAACACTCGCTCGATCTCTGTCTACCAGTCCCTGGGATTCATGATCTCGGGCACCTCCCGAGATGCGCTCTGGGATGCCGAGAACGGCAAGTATCAGGATCAGATCGTCATGGACGCACTTGTCGACGAATATGATCCCATTCGTTCTTTGAATGCTTTCGGCATGCATGTCATCCGCGAAAACCCCGGTGTGGCTGAAGCCCTTGTTGCACATGGATACGCCGCGGATGAGGATGGCGGCACAAGCGGGTCCGAGCCTGAGGAGTCCACCTCGGCATCTCAGGATTCGTCTGCATCAGGTGGTCCGCATTCGGACAAACCTGCTGAAGACCATGCAGGATCTGACAGCAGGAATGATGAGAAGGCAGACTCTGGTCAGACGGACGCAGCGGCTGCGGGGGAGAAGCCTGATTCCGAAGAATCTGTTGCCGAGCAGTCTGGCGAGGAGCATACGGCATCTGATTGGGCCTATGGGTCGACTGAGGCCAAGCGTTCCAAGCGTGCCTGGTGGCGTACGCTTGGCCATGGCCGTGATCGCGCGAATGGAGGTAGTCGATGAGTGCTGAGGATCTCGACAACTACGAGACCAACGCTGAACTGGCCCTGTATCGCGAGTACCGGGACGTGATCAAGCTGTTCACCTATGTGGTCGAGACCGAGCGGCGGTTCTACCTGGCCAACAAGGTGGACTTCAACGTTCGGTCCGCTGGGCAGGATGTCTACTTCGACGTCCGGCTGACCGATGCCTGGGTCTGGGATGTGTACCGGTCCAGCCGGTTCGTCAAGAATGTCCGCATCGTCACCTTTAAAGATGTCAATGTGGAGGAAGTGCAGAAGACGGATATCGACATACCCGATGCGTTGGGCTAAACATCGTTCAGGGGCGAGCATCATCACGTTTGTTCCACGCAATGGCGGGAATTCGTGTGGGAAGTCCCTCGGCAGCCTCTGGCC
>NZ_JBVPQK010000222.1:0-4462 GCF_058197115.1 Bifidobacterium sp. POST2/T3 (B1) | reverse complement strand
GCATGTACAACGGAGAATTCAATGGTGGGCCAGCGAAGACGGGCGTTGGTGATTACATCCCCCTCGGCTCTGGCCTTCGGTGCGCAGATCAGGCCGATGCGCCGGGGGAATTCGGGCAGAGGAACCTTGTTCTCCGCATCGAAGAGTCCCTCGCCCTTGAGCTTGCGCCTTAGCTGGTCGATCTGCTCCTTCAGGTCGCCGGTGCCCACACGCTTGATCCTGTCGGCCATGAAGCTCAGACGGGTCTGTTTGATCCACAGGTCGGGCCGCCCGTGCACCACCACCCGGTCGCCCTGGCGGAATTCCCTGGCCTGGGTGGCGAAGGCCCGGAAGCCCATGACATTGATGGAGATGTCCTCGAAGTTGTCTCGCAGGGTCAGATATGCGGAACCGGTCCGGCGGGTGTTGATCTCCACGATCTGGCCCTCCACCCAGGCTCCGGGCCAACGGGCCACTGCGTCATGGTACTTCTGGCTGAGCACACTGACCGGCCAGGGGTCTTCCTCGGTGGTATCTCGTGCCAGGCGGGGCAGCTGATCCAAGGGTTTGGGGGCCAGTCCTGACGAGGCTGGGCCAGCCGGTGCGCCTATTGACCCCTGCATGTTCGAACCCATGTATGCTCGCACCTGATGCCTCCTGACCATCGGTTCCGCCAGCATGACCAACTCATCCGGCATAGTCTGTACAGGATGGTATTCGGGTTGGTCAGCGAAGGAAACGTCCTTTCAGGGTCTCTCAATACGGGGACAATTCCATATGCTCTGTATGTTCGCTACAGGCCCTCTGCCGATTGCTTCTGAACCGATTTCGCCGAGGGCACAGTGCCATTTCTCCTGTTTGCAGAAGGTTGGGATTAAGGCGAAAGTGTGGAGGAGAAGGGTTGGAACCAACGCCTTGATGCACCTGCTATCGTCAGCGGCTTGCTTGTAGCAAAGGTGGTTTTGCTGGCGGCTGTGTCAAAGCATACAGTCTTGATTCTCCCATACCGCAGAAGTTATTCACGCTCTGGCGGTAGCATGAATAAAGTAAGCCGGATATGATGTGGTGTCTGCTTTTAAAACCCATCATGCGGCGGTCTCACGGATTGAGGTTGTTTTATGTCTGATGGCGTCGACATAGCGGGTCGATATAAGGGCACAGGACCGCGGGATCTCCTGCGTGTGGGTTTGGACATCGGTTCCACCACAGTCAAGGCCGTGGTTCTTGGCACAGGAGACAGGCTGGATCAGGCGCTTTTCAGCGACTATCGCCGTCACCACGCCAATGTGCGGCAGTGCGTGGCGGAACTGGTCACCGATATCAAGCTTTCACTGTCACGGGTTGGCCTGGCCGGCAATCCCATCAGCCTGGTGATCACTGGTTCGGGCGGGTTGGAGCTAGCAAGCCAGCTTCAGGCTGAGTTCGCCCAGGAGGTCATTGCCGAGACCGAGGCCATCAACGTCACCTATCCCGAAGGGGATGTGATCATCGAGCTGGGCGGCGAGGATGCCAAGATCACCTATCTGAAGCCCACTCCGGAGCAGCGGATGAACGGGTCCTGCGCAGGCGGAACCGGAGCCTTCATCGATCAGATGGCCACTCTGCTCAACACCGATGCTTCAGGCCTGAACGATATGGCTTCCAAGTACAAGACCATTTATCCCATCGCATCGCGTTGCGGGGTCTTCGCCAAGTCCGACCTGCAGCCTCTGATCAACGACGGAGCCGCCAAGGAGGATCTGGCCGCATCAATCTTCAATGCCGTTGCCACACAGACTATTTCCGGTCTGGCCTGCGGGCGTCCCATCCGTGGCAACGTGATCTTTTTGGGCGGGCCACTCTTCTTCATGAGCGAGCTGAGGGAAGCCTTCAAGCGGATCCTCCAGGACAGGGTCAGCCGCTATATCATTCCCGAGAACGCGCACCTCTATGTGGCCTATGGTGCCGCCATCATGGCTGGTCGTCACGACCAGGATGGCCAGGACAGCGCTGCGCATGTCAAGACCGACTACTCGCCAGAAACCGATGTGAACGACCCCTTCGGTCCTGCTTGGGGACTGGACCAGGCGGAGGTCGACAAGGCACGGTCCGAGAAGGCTTCGAACCTGGACAAGATGGCTCTGCAGGATGCCATGCAGGATGGCCGCACCACCACCCTGGTGAACGGTGAGAATAAGGTTCAGGCGACCGAGGCCACCAAGGATGCCAGCAAAAACCAGGACATGCACTTTGATCTGACTTCCTTGGACGGCGTCCTCTCCGCCCTGAAGGGCCTGGAGAACATGCCTTCCACAGCCAGAACGATCCGCCCGCTCTTCCTGAACGAGGAGGAGCGCAAGGAGTTCAATGACCGGCATGGTGCCCAGGTCATCCCCACCGGGGACCTGTCCGGAGCCAAGGGGCCGCACTTTCTGGGCATCGATGCGGGCAGCACCACCATCAAGGCCGTCCTGATCAACGACGATAAGACCATCGTCTGGTCCACCTACGGGGTGCATAAGGACAGCCCCCTGATTGCCGCCGCCAACATTGTCAAGGAGGTCAGGAAGTCCCTGCCGGAGGGCGCTTATATCGCCCGTGCCTGCGCTACCGGATATGGTGAGGGCCTGGTCAAGGCCGGCTTGCATGTTGACGAGGGCGTGGTCGAGACCATGGCCCACTACCGGGCCGCCGAGGAGATCAGCCCCGGCGTTACCTCAGTCATCGACATTGGCGGGCAGGATATGAAGTATATCGCCGTCAACGACGGGGTCATCGATTCGATCTGCGTCAACGAGGCCTGCTCGGCCGGCTGCGGATCCTTCCTGCAGACTTTCGCCCAGTCCATGGGCATCAGCATCCAGGAGTTCACCAAGCAGGCGCTGGCCTCCGAAGCCCCTACTGATTTGGGCTCCCGCTGCACAGTCTTCATGAACTCCTCGGTCAAGCAGGCTCAGAAGGAGGGCGCATCCCCGGAGGACATCGCCGCCGGGCTCTGCTACTCGGTGGTCAGGAACGCCCTCTACAAGGTCATCAAACTGCGTGATGCCAATGCCCTTGGGCCGGTGGTCGTGGTCCAGGGAGGTACCTTCCTCAACGATGCCGTTCTGCGGGCCTTCGAGCTCCTGACCGGTCGCAAGGTGACCAGGCCCAACATTGCCGGGCTTATGGGAGCCTATGGTGCTGCACTGACGGCCCGCATGCATTGCCCACAGAATGAGGAGATCGAGGATCTTACTGCGGCCAGCTCCCACATGGCCCACCCTTCACTGAACGTGGTCGACGGGGCGAAGTCCGTGGGCAGTACACCCACTACCCCCAATGTGGCTCCGACTTCCACCAAGTCAAAGTTGTCGCCGACCGCCGTCAACAAGATCGCCTCCAAGAATGACCAAGGGTTCAAGACGACCCTGCCTGATTTGAAGGTGGAGGATGGCCACGTGGTGAGCTCAATCCTGGCAGGGAATGATCTGGACAACCTCTCCATGACCACCACCCACGATGTCTGCAAGCTCTGCCAGAACCACTGCAAGCTGACCATCACCGAATTCGAGGACGGCGGCCGCTATGTGACCGGAAACCGCTGCGAACGTGGCGGAGACAAGAACCGTAAGCGCTCCGACAGGCCCAACCTCTACGACTTCAAGTACAAGCGGGCCTTTGCCTACCGACGTCTGACCCCTGACAAGGCCACCAGAGGCGATATCGGCATTCCCCGTGTGCTCAACATGTATGAGGACTACCCCTTCTGGTTCACCCTGCTGACCTCGCTGGGCTTCCGGGTCATGATCTCCGGGCGGTCCAACCACGAGCTCTTCGAGAGCGGGATGGAGTCCATCGCCTCCGAGAACATCTGCTACCCGGCCAAGCTGGTCCACGGTCACATTCACTCCCTGGTCGACAAGGGCATCAAGACCATTTTTTATCCCTGCGTCACCTATGAGCAGGAGCTGGTTCCGGATACGGACAACCACTACAACTGCCCCATCGTGGCCAACTATCCGGTGGTGATCGAGGCCAACATGAGCGAGCTCAAGGAGAACGGCGTTCGCTTCATGCGACCCTACTTCAACCTGTCCAACAAGGAGAAGATGGTCGAGCGGATCGTCAAGGTCTTCGACTGGGCCAAGGTGAGCGAGGAGGAGGCCCGGACGGCCGTCCAGGAGGCCTACCGTGAGGATGCCCGGTTCAAGGAGGATGTCCGCCAGGAGGGGCTTCGTGCCCTGGCCTACATGCAGGAGTATGGAGTCAAGGGCGTGGTCCTGTCCGGACGACCCTACCATGTGGATCCCGAGGTCAACCATGGCATTCCCGAGACCATTTGCTCCCTGGGAATGGCTGTGCTCTCCGAGGATTCCATCTGCGAACTGAACGTGCATGACCTGCCTAAGCTGAGCGACTACATCATTCCGGCGGCAGGGGAGCGTGCCCTGGCCTCCAACAATCCCACGGCCGCCAAGTTCCGCAAGACCGTGCCGGGCTTTGGTGACGACCATCAGAAGAT
>NZ_JBVPQK010000221.1:0-4473 GCF_058197115.1 Bifidobacterium sp. POST2/T3 (B1) | reverse complement strand
CACGTCCACCTTGTTGCTGGACAGCACATCCACACGGGCGGCCGGGTCCACCGAGGTGTATTCGGGCTTGACGCCCAGATCCTTGGCCAGGCGCTCGGCCAGGACCACATCGTAGCCCTGGTTCTTGCCGTCCTTATCCACGTAGCCGAAGGGGGCCTTGTCAGTGAAGACCGCCACCTTGAGTTTTCCGGACTTGGTGATCTGCTCCGGGGTGCGTGCAGACCCGGATGCTGCCGAGGAGCCGGAGCTGCTTGCTGAGCCGCTTCCAGCGTCACTGGGGGCGGCCGCCGAAGGGCCGCAGGCAGCCATGGAAGCCATCATCGCGATCGTCGCCCCCGTGGCCAGCGTCGCCCGTATCAATCGGTTCACTACCCTTGCGGTCATGATCCCTCTTTTCCTCTTATCTTTCCAATGGCCGCCCCTGGAGGCGGTTCCGGCGAATACCACCGGACGAATATACGGAGTCCTCATCAGGACTCCTGATCCTGGGCCTGATCCCGCCTGCGCTCATAGGTGAAGGTGGACAGGAAGCGTTGCGCCCGGTCACTGGCCGGGTGAGTGAAGAAGGCCTCCGGATCGTCGGACTGTTCAACCAGTGAGCCTCCATCCAGGAGGACGATGTGGTCGGCGATGCCCCTGGCGAAAGCCATCTCGTGGGTGACGATCATCATGGTCAGCCCCTGGTCGGCCAGTTCCAGAATGACCTGGAGGACCTCGCGTACCATCTCAGGATCCAGAGCAGCCGTCACCTCATCGAAGAGCATGATCTCGGGATGGAGAATCAGCGCCCGGCAGATGGCCACCCTCTGCCGCTGGCCGCCCGAAAGCTGGCTGGGCCAGGCATCACGGCGGTCGGCCAGACCTACCCGGTCCAGCAATTCCAGAGCCTCCTGACGTGCCTGGTCCCGCTTGCGCTTCTGGACCAAGACGGGCGCCAAGGTCACGTTATCCAGAACGGTCCTATTGGGAAAAAGATCGTAGCTCTGAAAGACCATGCCGATCCTGGTACGCAAGTCGGAGCTGCGACTGCCCGACATAAGGCCGCCAGGACCTCCGCTGCGCTTGCCCAGGGGGTGGCCGGTCTCCACCACCTGATCGTCCAGAAGAATGCGGCCGCCCTGTATGGGCTCCAGCCCTGCTATGGTCCGCAGCAAGGTGGACTTGCCTGAGCCTGAGGGGCCCAGGACCACAAAGACCTTCCCCTTGGGCACCTGGAATGAGATGTCATTGAGCACAGGGCTCTGCGCCTGCGGATACTGCTTGACCAGATGCTCCACGGTCAGCACCGCCCGTTCCTCCTGGTCATCCTGTGGCTGGTTCGCCGTCGTTTGCCCCTCAGTCATGGGCCCACCTCTTTTCCAGATGCCGGGCTGCCAGAGACAGGGGCCAGCAGATGAAGAAATACATGAAGAAGATCACCCCGTAGATCCACAAGGTCGCTTGAGGATAAGCGAATCGGTTGGCATCGATGATCTGCTGGCCGACCTTGATGACCTCAATGACGCCCAGCAGGGCAGCCAGAGAGGTGGTCTTGACGATCCTGGTGGCCAGGTTGACACTGGCCGGCAACAGTCGGCGCAGGGCCTGCGGAAGGATGATCCGGGAGAATGTCTGCCATGATCCCAGCCCCAGCACGTAGGCCGACTCCACCTGGGTACGGGGAATGGACTCCAGGGCCCCGCGGACCAGATCGCCCAGCTCGGCCCCGCCCCAAAGCACAAAGACCAGCAGGCAGGCACCGGTGGCGTCAAGATTCAGGTTCCATGCCCTGGACAGCCCATAGAAGGCGATGAAGAGCAGGGCCAGCTGGGGCATGATGCGGATGAAGTCCAGATAGACCCTCATCAGGAAGCGAATCAGGGGGTTGCGCAGGGTCATCAGCCATCCGACCACCAACCCCAAGGGCAGGGAGAGTAGAACCGAGACGCCGGCTATCCAAACGGTCACCCAGAGCCCCTGGAAGAGCCTGGGCATGACCCCTGGCTGGAAGAGCACCTCAACGCCGTGCATAGTCGAACCTCCGCTCAAGAATTGTTCCGATGACGGAGATAGGCAGCAGTATGACCAGATAGGTGACGATAAGCAGGGTCAACGACTCGTAGGTGTCGTATGAGGTACCCATCAGATCCTTGGTGACATACATGACATCGGCCAAAGCGATGGCCGAGACCACCGATGATTCCTTGATCAGGAAGATGATGTTGGCCACCACGCCCGGTATGGCGCTGCTCAAGGCCTGGGGCAGCACAATCCTGGACAGGGTCTGGCCTCGGGTGAATCCCAGGACGCGGGCTGACTCGATCTGCACTCGAGGCACCGCCTCCAGTCCCCCACGCATGGCTTCGGCCATATAGGAGCCGCCCAGGAAGGCCAGCCCGACTATGGCGCAGGTCTGGGCGCTCCAATTGACCCCGAGCTTGGGCAACCCGAAGTAGAGGAAGTAGAGCTGAACCAGGAGCGGGGTGTTTCTCGACAGTTCGATGTATATCCTGGCCACCTGCGAGAGCAGAGGGACCCTGAAGACCTCCAGCCCGGCGCAGACCAGCCCGATCAGCATGGAAAACACCACGCCAAAGAAGGAGATGAAGACCGTGACATAGGCTGCATTGACGAAGAAGTGCAGATTCTGCGCCATAAAAGTCCAATTCATGCCCTCACCTCCCTACTCGCTTGAGTCCTGTTCATCGTCTCCTCTTCACTGCTTTCCGCTCGCTTCCCGCCGACTGCGGCATATAGTCGCCAATCCTAGAGAAGACGAACCGTTTTCCTTTGCTTTTCGATATACGAATACCGGATACCGCGTTATCATCCGCTCTCACAGCAACCTGAACGGTGATTCGTATCCATGCCGCAGCCGAACGGCAGGAATGAGATGGCCTTAGCCCGCAAAGGCTGATCGACCGTTGCACTCCACAGACGACAGATGATCGCTCTGTCATTGCAATACCTATCAACCGAACAGTGCCAAATCAAACAAGGCCAACTCATTGAGCACTTGCAGAACAATAATCAGCCAATTACTCGCCTACCCAGCATCTACTAACCAAGTAGGCGTACAAGGTAATTTTCACTGAACGGACTGCTCGCCAAACTATCAAAAAAGCCCGGTCCACATATTCGTGAACCGGGCTCCGAGTGCTTTGATCAGGCGAAGACCTTGGCGCTCTGTGCTATCTTCCTGATCAGATCGGGGCGATACCCGCTCCACGTCTCCTGGTCAGTGACTACGATAGGGGTCTGCTTGAATCCCTGGGCGATGAACTGGTCGATCAAGGTCTGATCTTCGGTCAAATCCACCTGCTCGAACTCCAGCCCCTGCTTGGTCAACTGACGCTTGGTGGCATCACACTGGGGACAGTGCGCCTTGGTGTAGACCGTGATGGACATGATCGCCTCTCCCTTAAATGTTGCCGTGACATTCCAAGCTCAATATCCCTCTGCTCGGAACCTGATGATTGCACTCTACACAATCCAAGGCGCGAGCACAATACCACCTGTAGTGGCGTGTCAGTCCACAAACCCCAATATCTAGTAGCTTTTCTGCCCTTGCAGAGCCAGGAGGAATCTATGTGAGCTGCATGACATATTGACTATGTGAGACGCAAAACTGCCTCAGAAGAGGGTCAGTTCGTCGCTATCGGCGCCCTTCATGGCCTCGTAGTCCAGGATCAGGCACTCGAATCCCCTGTCCTCAGCAAGGACCCTGGCCTGGGGGGTGATGGTCTGGGCAGCGAAGATCCCGCGGACAGGGGCCAGCAGAGGGTCGCGGTTGAGCAGGCGGCAATAGCGGGTCAGCTGCTCTACCCCGTCAATGCCGCCGTGCCGCTTGATCTCAATGGCCACATGCCGCCCCTGGCCGTCGACGGCCATGATGTCCACCGGGCCGATGGGCGTGGGGTACTCCCGGCGCACCAGAGTGGCTCCTGGGCCGATGCGGTCGATCTGTTCGGCCAGATAACGCTGCAGATGCGCTTCCACACCGTCCTTGACCAATCCCGGATCCGTCCCTAGGTCATAGCTGTCGTCGGCATACACCTGGTAGAGCCTGATGGTGAGCACATCACTGGACTTCACGGCTGAAACGCGCAGAACCTTGCGTACGGGCCGAGTCTGGTCCTGATCCTGCTCCTGGGCAATCAGCGCATCGGGCGCGGCTGCTTCAGCCACCTCCTCCGACCCGCTTCCAGTCACGGAATCAGCCTTGACGCCCGCGCCGTCCTGGCTCGCCTCCTCGGGTTCGATCTCCCTGATGGTGCAGGGGGCGCACATCCAGTTCAGGGGCTTGTAGGAGCCCAGCTCCGAGAAAATCAGGCAGCTCATGTCGGCCTTGATCAGCAGGACACGTCTGGCCGGCGGCAGGCTGGCATTGAGACGCCCGGAGTATTCGGCGGAGCAGTCGGCAACAATGATTCGCACAGGTGCCAATATATCAGTCGCTGCTCCGGGCGGAAAAGAAAAGCCCGGCCGATGCAA
>NZ_JBVPQK010000220.1:0-4476 GCF_058197115.1 Bifidobacterium sp. POST2/T3 (B1) | reverse complement strand
CGACGGTTCCGGCCGTCTTCGTTCAGATAACGACAGAAGCAAGTAAGGATTGCATCAATGACTAACATTCAGCGTGCACGTCGGCAGGTCCGCCTGTCCCGTGCTCTGGGCATTGCCCTGACGCCCAAGGCTCAGCGCCTGTTCGAGAAGCGCCCCTATGGCCCCGGCGAGCACGGCCGCAGCCGTCGTCGCACCGAGTCCGATTACGCCGTCCGTCTGCGGGAGAAGCAGAGGCTGCGCGCCCAGTACGGCGTCTCTGAGAAGCAACTGCGTGCCGCCTATGAGCGGGGCACCCACGAGTCCGGCCAGACCGGTGCCGCAATGCTTCGCGAGCTGGAGTGCCGCCTGGATAACCTGGTCCTGCGCGCCGGCATCGCCCGCACCACCGCTCAGGCCCGTCAGTACGTGGTCCACCGCCACATCCTGGTCGATGGCAACATCGTGGATCGTCCCTCCTACAGGGTCAAGCCCGGCCAGACCATCCAGGTCAAGCCCAAGAGCCAGACCATGGTGCCCTTCCAGATCGCCGCAGAAGGCGTCCACCGGGATGTGCTGCCAGCAGTCCCCGGCTACCTGGACGTGGACCTGGCCTCCCTGAAGGCCAGCCTGGTCCGTAAGCCCGAGCCGGAGGAGATTCCGGTTCAGATTAACATCCAGTACGTGGTCGAGTTCTACGCTCGCTGATCGCCAGCAATTTTGGGGCCCCGGTTTGTCCGGGGCCCTTTGCGTGCCAAGACCTGCCGCTCCTGCCGAAGCATGGGTGGGATAATAGAGGCATGTTGCTCCATCTGTATGCTGTCCGCCATGGGCAGACCTATTTCAATCGCTACAACCGTCTCCAGGGCTGGTCCAACTCGCCGCTGACTTCATCGGGGCTGCAGGATGCCGACCGTGCAGGCCACAAATTGAGCCAGGTGAGCTTTGCGGCCGCCTACTGCTCGGACACCACACGCGCCCAAGAGACAGTCCACAGGATCCTGGACCAGAACCAGTCCAAGAAGAAGCCTGAGCCGGTCAGTGACAGCCACTTCCGTGAGCAGTTCTACGGCTATTTCGAGGGACAGGACATGGCCATGGCCTGGTGGGCTGCAGGCGCGCCTCATGGGGCTGGCACCTACCAGCAGATCGTGGACCGTTTCGGCCTGGCCGCCACCAGGGACTTCCTCAAGGAGGCAGATCCTTTTGGCGATGCCGAGTCCGACAACGAGTATTGGACGCGGATTGCCGGCGGATTCGCCCTGATTGCCTCCGACCAGCACCTGAAGAATGACGACCGCGTCCTACTGATCTCGCACGGCAACACACTGCTTAGTCTGGTCAACCGCTTCGGCGGGGGCCGATATGACACCAGCAGCCGCCCAAGCAATGGAAGCGTCACCATATTCGACTTCGATACGGATGCCCCCTTTGAGCGGGCTCTGCAGGTACGGTCCTTCAATCACTGAACCGGCTTTAACCGGCCGGTCATGGCCTGGACTGATAGATGGCGCGTGCTAGCGTTGTCCCCAGTATCGTACCAATGGAAGAGAGGTAGCAGATGGACGTAGGACAGATTGCCGGCCTGATAGCGGCTATTGCCTTCGCTATCCTGGCAGGGTTTCTGATCTATCCCCTGATTCGTCTGGGGAAGCTCTTCGATCAGCTGGCACAGACCATCAAGCAGACGGGCGACCATGTGGTGCCCACCCTGGACGAGTCCACTAGCACGGTCACCCAGCTCAACCAGACCCTGACCGACGTCAATCGCATCTCCGCAGCGGCCTCGACCACGGCAGGCAACGTCGGCGCTCTGACCGACCTGTACGGATCAATGCTGGGCAAGCCGGTCATCAAAGTGGCAGCCTTCCTCTATGCCCTGCGCAAGACGATCTCGTCATTCCTTTCAGGAGGCCGCAACAGCGCCGAATCCAAGCCCTCCACAGCAAAAAAGGCCAATGACGGCCAAGGGAACGAGGGAAGGACCCGCTGATGTTCAAACGGATCTTCTGGATGGGGCTGGGCGTCACGGCAGGCGTGGTCCTGGTGACCAAGGCCGAGGCCTATGTGAGGGCCAATACCCCCAAGCGTGCAAGGGAATTCGTGCTGGGCGAGGATCAGGACCAAGTGGCCTCCCGGACCCTGTCCGAACTGGTAAGCCAGTTCACCCAGACAATGCACCAGCGGCAGGACGAGCTGGATCGCCGCTATCTGGACCGTTTCCAGGGCTGAGCCTGGGGCGGACAAGCTAGGACAGATGCGCCTGGCCGGTGTAAAATCACCATATTCAGCTAAGAGCCCGGAGTGTGGGCGACCTGTTCGCACCCCGGACAACCGAGTCATTTGGACGACCCGTTATCCCCTCGGCGTTCACCGGGTCTGAAGGAGCAGAAGCAGCATGCGCACATCGGAAATCGCCAAGCGTTTCCTCGATTATTTCCAGGACAAGGATCATCTGGTGGTTCCCTCCGCCTCCCTGATCTCGCCCAATCCCACCACGCTCTTCACCATCGCCGGCATGGTCCCCTTCATCCCCTATCTGCTGGGGGAGCAGACCCCGCCCAAGAGCCGGATGGCAAGCAACCAGAAGTGCGTGCGCACCCTGGACATCGATGAGGTGGGCAAGACCACCCGTCACGGCACCTTCTTCCAGATGCTGGGCAACTTCTCCTTTGGAGACTACTTCAAGGAGGAGGCCATCCACTATGCCTGGGATCTGCTGACCAAGCCCCAGGACCAAGGCGGCTACGGCTTTGACCCTGACACGATCTGGGTGACCACCTACACCGACGATGACGAGGCTCGCTCTCTATGGAAGAACGAAGGTTTCGACCCCGAGCACATGGAAATCCTGGGCATGGAGGACAACTTCTGGACCACCGGCGGCCCCGGCCCCGGCGGCCCTTGCTCTGAGATCTATGTGGACCGCGGGCCTGCTTATGGCAAAGAGGGCGGCCCCTCGGCCGATGAGAACCGATACATTGAGATCTGGGATCTGGTCTTCGAAAACTACGAGGTGGACAACGTCCGTTCCAAGACCGACCTGCACATTGTCGGCGAGTTGGAACACAAGAACATCGACACCGGCGCCGGATTGGAGCGCCTGGCCTACCTGCTTCAGGGCAAGCAGAACATCTACGAGACCGACGAGGTCTATCCTGTCATCCAGGCGGCCGAGGGTCTGTCCGGTCGGCACTACGGCGATGACGCCCAGGATGACGTGCGCTTCCGTGTGGTGGCTGACCATGTTCGCTCGGCTTTGATGATCATGAGCGACGGCGTCCGTCCCAGCAACGTCGGCCGTGGCTATGTGCTGCGTCGTCTGCTGCGCCGGACCATCCGCTCCATGAAGATGCTGGGCGTGGACCAGGAGGTTCTGCCCCAGCTCTTCCCGGTCTCCAAGGAGGCCATGGCTCCCAGCTACCCAGAGCTCAACGACACCTTCTCCGAGGTGGCCGAATCGGCCTATGGTGAGGAGCTGGCCTTCCGCCGGACCCTGGACAAGGGGACCACCATTTTGGATACGGCCGTCAACAAGGCCAAGAGCGGGAAGGGCGACCCCGAGGTTTCGGGCAAGGATGCCTTTACCCTGCATGACACTTACGGCTTCCCCATCGAGCTGACCCTGGAGATGGCTGCCGAGCAGGGTGTCAAGGTGGACCAGGATGAGTTCCGAAAGCTCATGAATGAGCAGAAGTCCAGGGCCCGCGCCGATGCCATGAAGAAGCGGCACAACGTCGATCTGAGTGTCTACGACGATATGCGCAAGAGTCTGGACGAGCCTCAGGTCTTCCTGGGCTACACCGACTTCTCCAGCCGCTCGACCGTTCTGGGCATCATCCAGGAGGGCAAGGGGGCGGTTCCGGCTGTCAAGGCACCTGCTCAGGTTGAGGTTATTCTGGACCGCTCGCCCTTCTACGCCGAGGCCGGCGGCCAGCTGGCCGACCAGGGTGAGATATTGACCGACGACGGAGCCGTCCTGGAGGTGGACGACGTGCAAAAGCCCATCAAAGGGTTGACCATCCACCGCTGCCGGCTGACTGAAGGAACGCTGATCCTGCAGGCCAAGGTCACGGCCACCATCGACCGGAACCGGCGCGGCGCCATCGCCCGCTCGCACACCGCCACGCACATGGTCCATAAGGCTCTGCGAGAGGAACTGGGTCCCCAGGCCACGCAGCGCGGTTCCGAGGATGCACCCAACAGGCTGCGTTTCGACTTCCAGTGGTCGCAAGCCCCCAGCCGCCAGGCCATGGATGCGGTGGAATCCCGTGTCAACGACCGCCTGCGGGACAACCTGGCCGTGACCGCGCAGGAGATGAAGTATGACGATGCCATCGCCCTGGGCGCCATGCATCTGTTCGGGGAGAAGTACGGCGACGTGGTCCGTGTGGTCTCCATTGGCGAGGACGGCTGGAGCCGTGAGCTCTGCGGGGGAACCCATGTGGATCACGTGGGCAAGATCGGTGCGGTCTCCATCATGTCCGAAGCCTCGGTGGG
>NZ_JBVPQK010000219.1:0-4486 GCF_058197115.1 Bifidobacterium sp. POST2/T3 (B1) | reverse complement strand
ATCTTCTGATGGTCGTCACCAAAGCCCGGCACGGTCTTGCGGAACTTGGCGGCCGTGGGATTGTTGGAGGCCAGGGCCCGCTCCCCCGCCGCCGGAATGATGTAGTCGCTCAGCTTGGGCAGTTTATGCACGTCCAGCTCGCAGATCGAATCCTCTGAAAGCACGGCCATGCCCAGGGAGCAGATGGTCTCGGGAATGCCGTGGTTGACCTCGGGGTCCACATGGTATGGGCGACCCGACAGGACCACGCCCTTGACCCCGTATTCCTGCATGTAGGCCAGGGCACGAAGTCCCTCCTGGCGGACATCCTCCTTGAACCGGGCATCCTCACGGTAGGCTTCCTGGACAGCCGTCCGGGCCTCTTCCTCGCTCACCTTGGCCCAGTCGAAGACCTTGACGATCCGCTCGACCATCTTCTCCTTGTTGGACAGGTTGAAGTAGGGCCGCATGAAGCGGACGCCGTTCTCCTTGAGCTCGGCCATGTTGGCCTCGATCACCACCGGGTAGTTGGCCACGATGGGGCAGTTGTAGTGGTTGTCCGTATCGGGAACCAGCTCCTGCTCATAGGTGACGCAGGGATAGAAAATGGTCTTGATGCCCTTGTCGACCAGGGAGTGAATGTGCCCGTGGACCAGCTTGGCCGGGTAGCAGATGTTCTCGGAGGCGATGGACTCCATCCCGCTCTCGAAGAGCTCGTGGTTGGACCGCCCGGAAATCATCACCCGGAAGCCCAGTGAGGTCAGCAGGGTGAACCAGAAGGGGTAGTCCTCATACATGTTGAGCACACGGGGAATGCCGATATCGCCCCTGGTGGCCTTGTCCGGGGTCAGTCGACGGTAGGCGAAGGCCCGCTTGTACTTGAAATCGTAGAGGTTTGGTCTGTCGGAGCGCTTCCTGTTCTTGTCTCCGCCACGTTCGCAGCGATTCCCGGTCACGTAGCGTCCGCCATCCTCGAATTCGGTGATGGTCAGCTTGCAGTGGTTCTGGCAGAGCTTGCAGACATCGTGGGTGGTGGTCATGGAGAGGTTATCCAGATCGTCCCCTGCCAGTATGGAGCTGACCACATGGCCGTTCTCCACTTTCAGACCAGGCAGGGTCGTCTTGAAGCCCTGGTCGTTCTTGGAGGCAACGTTGGCCGAGGCGTTTGCGCCAATCTTGTTGGCGGCGGCCGGCGACAACCTTGACCTGGTGGAAGCCGGAGCCATATTAGGGGTAGTGGGCGTGCTGCCCACGGACTTTCCCCCGTCGACCACGTTCACTGAAGGGTGGGCCATCTGGGAGCTGACTGCAGCAAGATCCGCGACCTCTTCATTCTGTGGGCAGTGCATGCGGGCCGTCAGCGCAGCGCCGTAGGCTCCCATGAGCCCGGCGATGTTGGGCCTGGTCACCTTGCGACCGGTCAGGAGCTCGAAGGCCCGCAGAACGGCATCGTTGAGGAAGGTCCCTCCCTGGACCACGACCACCGGCCCCAGAGCGTTGGCATCACGCAGCTTGATGACCTTGTAGAGGGCGTTCCTGACCACCGAGTAGCAGAGCCCAGCAGCAATGTCCTCCGGGGAGGCGCCCTCCTTCTGAGCCTGCTTGACCGAGGAATTCATGAAGACCGTGCAACGGGAGCCCAGATCGGTCGGGGCTTCGGAGGCCAACGCCTGCTTGGTGAAGTCTTGGATGCTGATGCCCATGGACTGGGCAAAGGTCTGCAGGAAAGACCCGCAGCCTGCCGAGCAGGCCTCATTGACGCAAATCGAATCGATGACCCCATCGTTGACGGCGATGTACTTCATATCCTGCCCGCCGATGTCGATGACCGAGGTAACGCCGGGGCTGATCTCCTCAGCTGCACGATAGTGGGCCATGGTTTCGACCACACCCTCGTCAACATGCAGGCCGGCCTTGACCAGGCCCTCACCATATCCGGTAGCGCAGGCACGGGCGATATAGGCACCCTCCGGCAGGGACTTCCTGACCTCCTTGACGATGTTGGCGGCGGCGATCAGCGGACTGTCCTTATGCACTCCGTAGGTGGACCAGACGATGGTCTTGTCGTCGTTGATCAGGACGGCCTTGATGGTGGTGCTGCCCGCATCAATGCCCAGGAAGTGCGGCCCCTTGGCCCCAGACAGATCCCCGGTGGGGATGATCTCGGCACCATGCCGGTCGTTGAACTCCTTGCGCTCGTCTTCGTTCAGGAAGAGCGGGCGTATCGTTCTGGCCGTGGATGGCATGTTCTCCAGGCCCTTCAGGGCTGAGAGGACGCCATCCAGCGATGTCAGATCAAAGTTCATCTCTTGATTTTGGATGGCATTTTTGGCGGTTTCTGTCGCCGGAACCTTATTCTCACCGTCCACCAAGGTAGTGGTGCGGCCGTCCTGCATGGCATCCTGCAGAGCCATCTTGTCCAGGCTCGAAGCCTTTTCGGACCGCGCCTTGTCGACCTCCGCCTGGTCCAGCCCCCAAGCCGGACCGAAGGGGTCGTTCACATCGGTTTCTGGCGAGTAGTCGGTCTTGACCTGCGCTGCATTATCCTGGTCGTCCTGCTCCTGACGACCAGCCATGATGGCAGCGCCATAGGCCACATAGAGGTGCGCGTTTTCAGGGATGATATAGCGGCTGACCCTGTCCTGGAGGATCCGCTTGAAGGCTTCCCTCAGCTCACTCATAAAGAAGAGGGGCCCGCCCAAAAAGATCACGTTGCCACGGATGGGACGCCCGCAGGCCAGCCCGGATATAGTCTGTGTGGCAACGGCGTTGAAGATTGATGCAGCCAGATCCTCCTTGGCGGCTCCATCGTTGATCAGGGGCTGGAGGTCGGACTTGGCGAAGACCCCGCAACGCGATGCGATGGGATAAATGGTCTTGTATTTGGAGGCCATATCGTTCAGGCCTGAAGCATCGGTGTTGAGCAGAGTCGCCATCTGATCGATGAAGGCTCCGGTCCCTCCTGCGCAGGATCCGTTCATCCGCTGCTCCGGAGTAGGCTTCAGGTAAGTGATCTTGGCATCCTCGCCGCCCAGCTCGATGATCACATCCCCTTCGGGATAGGTGGCGTTGATGGCCTCGGTCTCGGCGATGACCTCCTGGGCGAACTCGGCCTGAAGCTGGCTGGCCAGTTCCAACCCGCCCGAGCCGGTGATCACCAGGCTGATGGGATTGCCGGCCAGACCAACCCGTGACAGGGAAAGCTTGATATCCGTGACCAGCTCCGCCACGCACTGCCGCACATTGGCGTGGTGGCGGCGATAGTCGCTGAAAAGCGCCTGATCCAGCCTGTCCCCTGTGCCAAGAACCACGGCCTTGACTGTGGTGGAACCGATGTCCAAACCCACACGCAGGAGATCCCGCGGTCCTGTGCCCTTATATCGACCCGCTATGTCGACGCCATCAGACATGAAACAACCTCAATCCGTGAGACCGCCGCATGATGGGGTTGAAAAGCAGACACCACATCATATCCGGCTTGCTTTATTTATGCTACCGCCAGAGCGTGAATAACTTTTGCAATATCGGGGAATCAAGACTGTCACCTTTGACACAGTCGCCAGCAAAACTGCTGCCGGTACAGGCAAACCATAGACTAGTGCAGCTGCATCCAAGCGTTGGTTGCAACCTTTGCCCTCCACGCTTTCGCCTCAGTCCCAGCCTCCTTGCAAGTGGGAAAATGCCGCTGTGCCCTCGGCGAAATCGACTCAGGAGCAGCCGGCAGAGGGCCTGTAGAGGACTTGCAGAGTATATGGAATTGTCCCCGTATTGAGAGACCCTGAAAGAACGTTTCCTTCTCCGACCAACCCGAATACCGCCTTGTACAGGCTATGCCAGATGAGTTGGTCGGGCTGGCGGAATCGAAGGTCAGGAGGCATCAGGTGCGAGCATACATGGGTTCGAGCATGCAGGGATCAATGGGCGCACCTGCTGGACCAGCATCGTCAGGACTGGCCCCCAAACCCTTGGATCAGCTGCCCCGTTTGGCACGCGATACCACCGAGGAAGACCCCTGGCCGGTCAGCGTACTCAGCCAGAAGTACCACGACGCAGTGGCCCGCTGGCCCGGAGCCTGGGTGGAGGGACAGATCGTGGAGATCAACACCCGCCGGACTGGTTCCGCCTATCTGACCCTGCGCGACAACTTCGAGGATATCTCCATCAACGTCATGGGCTTTCGAGCATTCGCCGCCCAGGCCCGAGAATTCCGCCAGGGCGACCGGGTGGTGGTCCACGGAAGGCCTGACCTCTGGATCAAACAGACCCGTCTGAGTTTCATGGCCGACCGGATCAAGCGTGTAGGCACCGGCGATCTCAAAGAGCAGATCGACCAGCTTAGGCGCAAGCTCAAGGGCGAGGGCCTCTTTGACACGGAAAACAAGGTTCCCCTGCCCGAGTTCCCCCGACGTATCGGCCTGATCTGCGCACCCAAGGCCAGAGCCGAGGGGGATGTAATCACCAACGCCCGTCTTCGCTGGCCCACCATTGAATTCTCCGTTGTACATGC
>NZ_JBVPQK010000218.1:0-4489 GCF_058197115.1 Bifidobacterium sp. POST2/T3 (B1) | reverse complement strand
CGACGGTTCCGGCCGTCTTCGTTCAGATAACGACAGAAGCAAGTAAGGATTGCATCAATGACTAACATTCAGCGTGCGCGTCGCCAGGTCCGCCTGTCCCGCGCTCTGGGCATCGCCCTGACTCCCAAGGCCCAGCGCCTGTTCGAGAAGCGCCCCTATGGCCCCGGCGAGCACGGCCGCAGCCGCCGTCGCACCGAGTCCGACTACGCCGTCCGTCTGCGTGAGAAGCAGAGGCTGCGCGCCCAGTACGGCGTTTCCGAGAAGCAGCTGCGTGCCGCCTATGAGCGGGGCACCCACGAGTCCGGCCAGACCGGTGCCGCCATGCTTCGCGAGCTGGAGTGCCGCCTGGACAACCTGGTCCTGCGCGCCGGCATCGCCCGTACCACCGCCCAGGCCCGCCAGTACGTGGTTCACCGCCACATCCTGGTCGACGGCAACATCGTGGACCGCCCCTCCTACAGGGTCAAGCCTGGCCAGACCATCCAGGTCAAGCCCAAGAGCCAGACCATGGTCCCCTTCCAGATTGCCGCAGAAGGCGTCCACCGGGATGTGCTGCCCGCAGTCCCCGGCTACCTGGACGTGGACCTGGCCTCCCTGAAGGCCAGCCTGGTCCGCAAGCCCGAGCCGGAGGAGATCCCGGTTCAGATCAACATCCAGTACGTGGTCGAGTTCTACGCTCGCTGACCACTAGGAACTTCCACTAGTAACTTTGAGGCCCCGGTCCGTCCGGGGCCTTTTGCATGTCAGGATCTGCCGAGCCTGCTGGGACATGGGTGGGATAATGGGGGCATGTTGCTCCATCTGTATGCCGTCCGCCATGGGCAGACCTATTTCAACCGCTACAACCGTCTTCAAGGCTGGTCCAACTCGCCGCTGACTGCATCGGGGCTGGAGGATGCCGACCGTGCGGGCCATAAATTGAGCAAGGTGAACTTTGCTGCCGCCTACTGCTCGGACACCACCCGCGCCCAGGAGACGGTCCGCAGAATCCTGGACCAGAACCAGTCGGAGAACAAGCCTGAGCCGGTCAGCGACAGCCACTTCCGCGAGCAGTTCTACGGCTACTTCGAAGGGCAGGACATGGCCATGGCCTGGTGGGCCGCAGGCGCGCCTCATGGGGCGGGCACCTACCAGCAGATTGTGGATCAGTTCGGCCTTGCGGCTACCAGGGACTTCCTCAAGGAGGCCGATCCCTTCGGTGATGCGGAGTCCGACAGCGAGTACTGGACGCGCATTGCCGGCGGATTCGCACTGATTGCCGCCGACCCGCATCTTAAAGATGGCGACCGTGTCCTGCTGATCTCGCACGGCAACACCCTGCTCAGCCTGGTCAACCGATTCGGCGGCGGGCGTTATGACACCAGCAGCCGCCCGAGCAACGGAAGCGTCACCATATTCGACTTCGATACGGAGGCCCCCTTTGAGCGCGCCCTGCAGGTTCGGTCCTTCAACCGTTGAACCGGCTTCAACCGGCCGGTCATGGCCTGGTCTGATAGACGGCGCGTGCTAGCGTTGTCCCCAGTATCGTACCAATGGAAGAGAGGTAGCAGATGGACGTAGGACAGATTGCCGGCCTGATAGCGGCCATTGCCTTCGCTATCTTGGCAGGGTTTCTGATCTATCCCCTGATTCGTCTGGGGAAGCTCTTCGACCAGCTGGCACAGACCATCAAGCAGGCGGGCGACCATGTCGTGCCCACCCTGGACGAGTCCGCCAGCACGGTCACCCAGCTCAACCAGACCCTGACCGACGTCAATCGCATCTCCGCAGCGGCCTCGACCACAGCAGGCAACGTCGGCGCCCTGACCGATCTGTACGGATCGGTGCTGGGCAAGCCGGTCATCAAAGTGGCAGCCTTCCTCTATGCCCTGCGCAAGACGATCTCGTCATTCCTTTCTGGTGGCCGCAACAGCGCCGAATCCAAGTCCTCCACAGCAAAAAAGGCCAATGACGGCCAAGGGAACGAGGGGAGTACCCGCTGATGTTCAAACGGATCTTCTGGATGGGCCTGGGCGTCACGGCAGGCGTAGTCCTGGTGACCAAGGCCGAGGCCTATGTCAGGGCCAATACCCCCAAGCGTGCAAGGGAATTCGTGCTGGGCGAGGACCAGGACCAGGTGGCCTCACGGACCCTGTCCGGCCTGGTGCGCCAGTTCACCCAGACCATGCACCAGCGGCAGGACGAGCTGGACCGCCGCTATCTGGACCGTTTCCAGGGCTGAGCCTGGGGCGGACAGGCCAGGACAGATGCGCCTGGCCGGTGTAAAATCACCATATTCAGCTAAGAGTCCGGAATGCGGGCGACCTGTTCGCACCCCGGACAACCGAGTCATTTGGACGACCCGTTATCCCCTCGACGTTCACCGGGTCTGAAGGAGCAGAAGCAGCATGCGTACATCGGAAATCGCCAAGCGTTTCCTCGATTATTTCCAGGACAAGGATCATCTGGTGGTTCCCTCCGCCTCCCTGATCTCGCCCAATCCCACCACGCTCTTCACCATCGCCGGCATGGTCCCCTTCATCCCCTACCTGCTGGGGGAGCAGACCCCGCCCAGGAGCCGTATGGCCAGCAACCAGAAGTGCGTGCGCACCCTGGACATCGACGAGGTGGGCAAGACCACCCGTCACGGCACCTTCTTCCAGATGCTGGGCAACTTCTCCTTCGGGGACTACTTCAAGGAGGAGGCCATCCACTATGCCTGGGACCTGCTGACCAAGCCCCAGGACCAGGGCGGCTACGGCTTCGACTCCGAAACGATCTGGGTGACCACCTACACCGACGATGACGAGGCCCGCTCCCTGTGGAAGAACGAGGGCTTCGACGCCGAGCACATGGAGATCCTGGGCATGGAGGACAACTTCTGGACCACCGGCGGCCCTGGCCCCGGAGGCCCATGCTCCGAAATCTATGTGGACCGCGGTCCTGCCTATGGCAAGGAGGGCGGCCCATCGGCCGACGAGAACCGGTACATCGAGATCTGGGATCTGGTCTTCGAAAACTACGAGGTGGACAACGTACGCTCCAAGACCGACCTGCACATCGTGGGCGAGCTGGAGCACAAGAACATCGACACCGGCGCCGGCCTGGAGCGCCTGGCCTACCTGCTTCAAGGCAAGCAGAACATCTACGAGACCGACGAGGTCTATCCCGTCATCCAGGCTGCCGAGAGCCTGTCTGGCCGACACTACGGCGATGACGCCCAGGATGACGTACGCTTCCGTGTGGTGGCCGACCATGTCCGCTCGGCCCTGATGATTATGAGCGACGGCGTCCGCCCCAGCAACGTCGGCCGTGGCTACGTGCTGCGCCGTCTGCTGCGCCGGACCATCCGCTCCATGAAGATGCTGGGTGTGGACCAGGAGGTCCTGCCCCAACTCTTCCCAGTCTCCAAGGATGCCATGGCCCCCAGCTACCCAGAGCTCAACGACACCTTCTCCGAGGTGGCCGAATCGGCCTATGGCGAGGAGCTGGCCTTCCGTCGGACCCTGGACAAGGGAACCACCATTCTGGATACGGCCGTCAATAAGGCCAAGAGCGGAAAGGGCGAACCCGAGGTCTCCGGCAAGGATGCCTTCACCCTGCATGACACCTACGGCTTCCCCATCGAACTGACCCTGGAGATGGCCTCCGAGCAGGGCGTCAAGGTGGATCAGGACGAGTTCCGGAAGCTCATGAACGAGCAGAAGTCCAGGGCCCGCGCCGATGCCATGAAGAAGCGGCATAACGTGGATCTGAGCGTCTACGACGATATGCGCAAGAATCTTGACGAGCCTCAGGTCTTCCTGGGTTACACCGACTTCTCCAGCCGCTCGACCGTCCTGGGCATCATCCAGGAGGGCAAGGGAGCGGTTCCGGCCGTCAAGGCGCCCGCCCAGGTTGAGGTGATTCTGGACCGCTCTCCCTTCTACGCCGAGGCCGGCGGCCAGCTGGCCGACCAGGGGGAGATACTGACCGACGATGGGGCCGTACTGGAAGTGGACGACGTGCAGAGGCCCATCAAGGGGCTGACCATCCACCGCTGCCGACTGACCGAAGGAACGCTGACCCTGCAGGCCAAGGTCACGGCCACCATCGACCGGAACCGGCGCGGTGCCATCGCCCGTTCGCACACCGCCACGCACATGGTCCACAAGGCCCTGCGAGAGGAACTGGGTCCCCAGGCCACGCAGCGCGGCTCTGAGGATGCACCCAACAGGCTGCGCTTTGATTTCCAGTGGTCGCAGGCCCCTAGCCGTCAGGCCATGGATGCGGTGGAATCCCGTGTCAACGACCGCCTGCGTGACAACTTGGCCGTGACCGCGCAGGAGATGAAGTATGACGATGCCATCGCCCTGGGCGCCATGCATCTGTTTGGGGAGAAGTACGGCGACGTGGTCCGTGTGGTCTCCATTGGCGAGGACGGCTGGAGCCGCGAGCTCTGCGGGGGAACCCATGTGGATCACGTGGGCAAGATCGGTGCGGTCTCCATCATGTCCGAAGCCTCGGTGGG
>NZ_JBVPQK010000217.1:0-4513 GCF_058197115.1 Bifidobacterium sp. POST2/T3 (B1) | reverse complement strand
CACGTCCACCTTGTTGCTGGACAGCACATCCACACGGGCGGCCGGGTCCACCGAGGTGTATTCGGGCTTGACGCCCAAATCCTTGGCCAGGCGCTCGGCCAAGACCACATCGTAGCCCTGGTTCTTGCCGTCCTTGTCCACGTAGCCGAAGGGGGCCTTGTCGGTGAAGACCGCCACCTTGAGCTTTCCGGACTTGGTGATCTGCTCCGGGGTGCGTGCAGACCCTGATGCTGCCGAAGAGCCGGAGCTGCTTGCCGAGCCGCTTCCAGCGTCACTGGGGGTGGCCGCCGAAGGGCCGCAGGCCGCCATGGAAGCCATCATCGCGATCGTCGCCCCCGTGGCCAGCGTCGCCCGTATTAATCGGTTCACTACCCTTGCGGTCATGATCCCTCTTTTCCTCTTATCTTTCCTATGACCGCCCCTGGAGGCGGTTCCGGCGAATACCGCCGGACGAATATGCGAAGTCCTCATCGGGACTTCTGATCCTGGTCCTGGTCCCGCCTGCGCTCATAGGTGAAGGTGGACAGGAAGCGTTGCGCCCGGTCAGTGGCCGGGTGAGTGAAGAAGGCTTCCGGATCGTCGGACTGCTCAACCAGTGAGCCTCCATCCAAAAGGACAATGTGGTCGGCGATGCCCCTGGCGAAGGCCATCTCGTGGGTGACGATCATCATGGTCAGTCCTTGGTCGGCCAGCTCCAGAATGACCTGGAGGACCTCGCGGACCATCTCAGGGTCCAGAGCCGCTGTCACCTCGTCGAAGAGCATGATTTCGGGATGGAGAATGAGCGCCCGGCAGATGGCCACCCTTTGCCGCTGGCCACCCGAGAGCTGGCTGGGCCAGGCATCCCGGCGGTCGGCCAGACCTACCCGGTCCAGCAGCTCCAGAGCCTCCTGACGTGCCTGGTCCCGCTTGCGCTTCTGAACCAGGACGGGTGCCAAGGTCACGTTATCCAGCACAGTCCTGTTGGGGAAGAGGTCGTAGCTCTGGAAGACCATGCCGATCCTGGTGCGTAGGTCGGAGCTGCGGTTGCCCGACATAAGGCCGCCAGGACCTCCACTGTGCTTGCCCAGGGGATGCCCGGTCTCCACCACTTGACCATCCAGAAGGATGCGGCCGCCCTGTATGGGCTCCAGTCCGGCTATGGTCCTCAACAGGGTAGACTTGCCAGAGCCCGAGGGGCCAAGGACCACAAAGACCTTGCCCTTGGGCACCTGGAAGGAGATGTCATTGAGCACAGGGCTCTGAGCCTGTGGATACTGCTTGACCAGATGCTCGACGGTCAGCACCGCCCGTTCCTCCTGATCATCCTGTGGCTGGTTCGCCGTCGTTTGCCCCTCAGTCATGAGCCCACCTCTTTTCCAGATGCCGGGCCACCAGGGACAGGGGCCAGCAGATGAAGAAATACATAAAAAAGATCACCCCGTAGATCCACAGAGTCGCCTGAGGATAGGCGAAACGGTTGGCGTCGATGATCTGCTGACCGACCTTGATGACCTCGATGACGCCCAGCAGGGCGGCCAAGGAGGTGGTCTTGACGATCCTGGTAGCCAGGTTGACGCTGGCAGGCAGCAGTCGGCGCAGGGCCTGTGGAAGTATGATTCTGGAGAAGGTCTGCCAGGACCCCAGTCCCAGGACATAGGCCGACTCTACCTGGGTGCGAGGTATGGACTCCAAAGCGCCGCGGACCAGGTCGCCCAGCTCGGCCCCGCCCCAAAGCACAAAGACCAGCAGGCAGGCGCCCGTGGCATCCAGATTCAGGTTCCATGCCCTGGACAGTCCATAGAAGGCGATGAAGAGCAGGGCCAGCTGTGGCATGATGCGGATGAAGTCCAGGTAGATCCTCATCAGGAAGCGAATCAGGGGGTTGCGCAGGGTCATCAGCCATCCGACCACCAACCCCAAGGGCAGAGAGAGCAGGACCGAGACGCCGGCTATCCAGACAGTCACCCAGAGCCCCTGGAAGAGCCTGGGCATGACCCCTGGCAGGAAGAGCACCTCAACGCCGTGCATAGTCGAACCTCCGCTCAAGAACGGTTCCGATGACCGAGATGGGCAGCAAGATGACCAGATAGGTGACGATGAGCAGAGTCAGCGACTCGTAGGTGTCATAGGACGTTCCCATCAGATCCTTGGTGACATACATGACGTCGGCCAGAGCGATGGCCGAGACCACAGATGACTCCTTAATCAGGAAGATGATGTTGGCCACCACACCCGGTATGGCGCTGCTCAGGGCCTGGGGCAGCACAATCCTGGTCAGGGTCTGGCCAGGCGTGAATCCCAGGACGCGGGCTGACTCGGTCTGCACCCGAGGCACCGCCTCCAGTCCGCCACGCATGGCTTCGGCCATGTAGGAACCGCCCAAGAAGGCCAACCCGACGATGGCGCAGGTCTGGGCGCTCCAGTTGACCCCAAGCTTGGGCAATCCGAAATAGAGAAAGTAGAGCTGAACCAGGAGCGGTGTGTTTCTTGACAGCTCGATGTACATCCTGGCCACCTGCGAGAGCAGAGGAATCCTGAAGACCTCCAGCCCGGCGCAGACCAGCCCGATCAGCATGGAAAACACCACGCCAAAGAAGGAGATAAAGACCGTTACATAGGCTGCATTGACGAAGAAGTGCAGATTCTGCGCCATGAAAGTCCAATTCATGCCCTCACCCCCCTAGTTGCTTGAGTCCTGTTCATCTTCTCCTCTTCACTGCTTTTCGCCCGCTTCACGCCACCTGCGGCATATAGTGCACAATCCTAGAGAGCGTGAACCGCTTTCCTCTGCTTTTCGATATACGAATACCGGATACCGCGTTATCATCAGCTCTCACAGGAACCTGGACGACGATTCGCAATCATCCTGCAACCGAGTGGCACTGATGAGAGGGCCACCAGACGGCAAAGGCCAACGACACCTGCAGATCGTGCATCCTGCAACTGGCAGGTACACTGCACAAACCACAGATGATCTCTCCGTCATTGCAATACCTATCAACCAAGCAGTGCCGAATCAAACGTGGCCGACCCATTGAGCAATTGCAGAACAATAATCAGTCAATTACCTGCCTACCAAGCATCTACTAACCAAGTAGGCGCACACTGTGTTTTTCATCAACCCTGCTACTCACCAAGCTATGAAAAAAGCCCGGTCCACATATTCGTGAACCGGGCTCCGAGTGCTTTGATCAGGCAAAGACCTTGGTGCTCTGTGCTACCTTCCTGATCAGATCGGGGCGATACCCGCTCCACGTCTCCTGGTCAGTGACTACAATGGGGGTCTGCTTGAATCCCTGGGCGATGAACTGGTCGATCAAGGTCTGATCCTCGGTCAAATCCACCTGCTCGAACTCCAGCCCCTGCTTGGTCAACTGACGCTTGGTGGCATCACACTGGGGACAGTGCGCCTTGGTGTAGACCGTGATGGACATAATCGCCTCTCCCTTAAATGTAGCCGTGACATTCCAAGCCCTATAGCCCTCTGCTTAGAACCTGTTGTTTGCACTCTACACAATCCCAGACGCAAGCACAATACCACCTGTAGTGGCGTGTCAGGCCATAAACCCCAATATCTAGTAGCTTTTCAGGTCTTATAGAGCCAAATGAGAATCTATGTGAGCTGCCTGACATATTGACTATGCAAGACGATACAAGACTGAAAACTGTCTCAGAAGAGGGTCAGTTCATCGCTGTCAGCACCCTTCATGGCCTCGTAGTCCAGGATCAGGCACTCGAATCCCCTGTCCTCGGCAAGAACCCTGGCCTGGGGTGTAATGGTCTGGGCCGCAAAGATCCCGCGGACAGGGGCCAGCAGGGGGTCGCGATTGAGCAGACGGCAGTAGCGGGTCAGCTGTTCCACCCCGTCGATACCCCCATGCCGCTTGATCTCGATGGCCACATGCCGTCCCTGGCCATCCACGGCCATGATGTCCACTGGGCCGATGGGCGTGGGATACTCCCGGCGGACCAGGGTGGCCCCCGGGCCAATGCGGTCAATCTGTTCAGCCAGGTAACGCTGCAGATGCGCTTCCACACCGTCCTTGACCAAGCCGGGATCCATCCCCAGGTCGTAGCTGTCATCGGCATAGACCTGGTAGAGCCTGATGGTGAGTACATCGCTGGATTTGACCGCCGAAACACGCAGGACCTTACGGACAGGCCGAGCCTGGTCCTGATCCTGCTCCTGGGCGATCAGCGCATCGGGCGCGGCAGCTTCGACCACCTCGTCCGGCCCGGTCCCGTCCGCGGGATCAGCCTTGGCATCTGCGTCGTCTCTACTCGTCTCCTCGGGTTCGATCTCCCTGATGGTACAGGGGGCGCACATCCAGTTCAGGGGCTTGTAGGAGCCCAACTCCGAAAAGATCAGACAGCTCATGTCGGCCTTGATCAGCAGAACGCGCCTGGCCGGCGGCAGGCTGGCATTGAGACGCCCGGAGTATTCGGCTGAGCAATCGGCAACAATGATTCGCACAGGTGCCAATATATCAGTCGCTGCTCCGGGCGGAAAAGAAAAGCCCGGCCGATGCAA
>NZ_JBVPQK010000216.1:0-4523 GCF_058197115.1 Bifidobacterium sp. POST2/T3 (B1) | reverse complement strand
CTGACCGAGAACTTCGAGGGCACCTGCCTGGCCAAGATCATCTTCAACTCGGTGGTCAACACCATCTGCACCATGTATCAGATCACCATGGGCCAGTTCATCTCCTACCCGGGCGCCAAGGATATGTCCCGCCAGCTGATCGACGAGGCTTATGACGCCTGCGAGCGGGCCGGCAAGCAGCTGATTCAGACACGTCAGGAGACCCTGGACGAGGTGGATTACGTCAGCCGCGTGGGCAACCCGCTCCACTACCCCTCCATGTACCAGGACATGTCCAAGGGCCGTCCGACCGAGGTGGATTACATCAACGGCTATCTGGCGCGCCTGGGCCGCGAGCATGACTATGTCTGCCGGACCCAGGAGTTCCTGACCCACGGCGTCCATCTGGCCGAGCTGGCCTTCCGTGTCCACCACGAAGAGCAGGCCGATCAGGGGTGATGCGAGAGGCCGCTGAGCTGATTTCCATGAATTACTTTCCCAAGTAAGAAAAACACGCCCCTCCAGACAAGTTAGCCGTGGGTCCCTAGCATGGAGCCTAATTATCCAGTGTCGGCGACTGGCATCGTCGGGCTTATGGCGGAGGTGTCATGGAGGATCATCGCGGTGGCCCAAGGATGGGGTCTTATCAAGGCAAATCGAATCTGGGGATCTCTCTCAGGTTGGTTTACATGGAGCAGTCCGGGCTGTCCCTTGCTGTCCTTTTGCCGGGGAAGGGTCTGCCACGAATAGTTCACTGGGGCGATCCGGTGGCCGATCCTCAGGCCCTTCTGGGAACCTACGACGCTCTGGCCCCGCAGCGGGTCTCAGGAGGACTGGACCTGACGGCCTGGCCCAGCATCCTTCCGACCCAGTCCGAGGCGTGGACCGGACAACACCGACTGCGCATCAGCCGCGGCGGTGTTGAGGTCTTTTGCTGCTTCCAGGTGGAATCGGTCGATCTGGGTACAGAACCGATTCGGCCTGACGACTCCGCTGTTCCGACGCTGAAGGTTCAGGCCTGCGACCGGGACCAGGGCGTGGGGCTGACTTGGCATTGCCAAGTGCTCTCGTCCGGTCTCGTCAGACAGCGTGCAGACCTGCTCAACCTGGATACGGCCAGAGATCTGGATGTCAATGGCTTGGAGCTGGCTTTTCCCTTGCCGGCTGAGGCAACCGAGATCCTGACCACCACCGGTCATCACCTGCGCGAGCGCAGCCCGCAACGCCAGCCCTTGACCGTAGGCCTTCTGGAGCGTCCAAGCCTGGTGGGCCGGCCGGATTTTGATTCCTCCCTAGTCATGTGTGCGGGCCGACCCGGGTTCGGATTCGAGCATGATGAGGTATACGCGGTCCACCTGGGCTGGAGCGGTAATGGTCTGCTCAGCGCCGAGCGGATTCCTTCAGCTCCCGCATTGCTGGGCGGCGGCGAGATTCTGATGGCCGGGGAGGTTACGCTTCCTCCTGCTGACGGTCATTCCGGCCGGCAGGCATATTCGACGCCCTGGCTCTATGGTTCCCGGGGCAAAGGTCTGGACCAGGCGGCCCACAGGTACCATGCTTTCCTGCGGTCCCTGCATCCTGGCTTGGCCTCACGTCCCAGGCCCGTAACGCTGAACACCTGGGAGGCGGTCTACTTCGACCAGTCCTATGACAAGCTGGCTGCCCTGGCCGACCAGGCCGCCCGTATAGGTGTGGAGCGCTTTGTCGTTGATGATGGATGGTTCCAGGGCAGGCGTTCGGATGAGTCCGGGCTGGGGGACTGGTCCATCGACCGGCAGGTATGGCCTGAAGGGCCTAAGAGCCTGGAAGCCCTGGCCGCAAGGGTGCATCAGTTGGGAATGGAATTCGGCCTCTGGTTCGAACCCGAAATGATCTGTCCGGACTCAAATGTCTTTCGCGATCATCCCGACTGGGTCATGTCCCCCGGGGCTTCCCGGTTGCCTGTAGCGGGCCGCAACCAGCAGGTCATGGATCTGACCAACCCCGATGCCTATGCCTATGTGTTCGAGGCAATGGACTCACTCATTGCGCTTATGGGCATCGACTACATCAAGTGGGATCACAATCGCTATGTGACCGAGGCCTGCTCTCCCCGGTCGGGACGTCCTGCCGTGCATGCGCAGACCGAGGCGGTCTATGGAATCATGCGCGGCCTGAAAACCAGGCATCCCGGTTTGGAGATTGAGTCCTGCGCTTCAGGGGGCGCCCGTATCGATCTGGGCGTATTGGAATATGCCGACAGGGTCTGGGTCTCGGACTGCGTGGATCCGGTCGAGCGGGCCGACATCCAGCGGTACACATCCCTGCTGCTGCCGCCGGAGATGATGGGTGAACATGTGGGTGATTCCCCGGCCCACTCCACCGGCCGTACCACCTCGCTCGGTCTGCGTGCGGCCATGGCTTTCTTCGGCCATATGGGCGTGGAATGGAACTTGCTTGCTGTGCCTCAGGATCAGCTGGATGAGTTGAGGCAATGGATCAATCTTTATAAGCAGTGGAGGCATATGCTGCACACCGGTCATGTGGTACATGGCGACGTACCCGACCCGGCAGTCCGCTTGGACGGGGTGGTCTCTGCCGACGGCTCGCAGGCGCTCTACCGCTTCACCCAGTTGACTTCTTCGGCCAATTACCCCCCGCAGCCCCTGGCGCTTCCCGGCCTGGACCCCAGTGCTGATTACCGGATCAGGCCCTTGGATGTCTGCCGTGACCTGGATCGGATTGGCAACGGACAAAGCCCTCTGGCCTGGTGGCGTCCCCAAGGGGCGGTCCTCCCGGGTGCGGCCTTGGGCGCTCAAGGAATCCGGCCGCCGGTCATTCACCCGGCGGAGGCAGTGATCTTTGAGGCGAGCCGTATCTGAATCCGTCGAGCCGTTTCCCGATTCATTCGGGCTTATCGGCCTCTTCGGGACCCTGCAGATACCGGGCGATTGCTCTGGCTGCGGGGGCTTGGGCCCAACGGAGCCAGTCGCCGTCGATGATCTTCACGGGGACCTCGACCATCTGGCTATGACGGAATGAGGCCGTGCCCTTGCGTACGGATTCGATGCATCTCTTCATCAGATAGGAGGTCTCTCCACCCACCAGAACCTTGTCGGGCAGGGCCACGTTGGCCACCAGGGCGATCAACACCCCTAGCCGATAACCGGTCAGATTGAGAAGGGTCTCCGCCTGCGGCATGTCCTCCTCCAGGTCTTTGACCAACTTGTCAAAGCCGGCGGCTTGCCCGATGGCATGCGAGTACTGTTCAGCCAGGGAACCTGTAGTCAGGCACTGGGCGCAGCCACGATGGCCCAGATAGCAGACCGGCCCATCCGGATCCACCAGCTGATGGCCGATCAGCCCAAAACCCTCATCCGGCGAGGAAACGGGCATGCCGCGCTCGCTTAAGGCATAGCCAATGCCGGATCCCATGGTGATCAGAGCGAACCGGTCCAGCCCGATGCCCTCGCCAAACCATCCTTCGTACAGGGCCAGGGCATCGAGATCATTGAAGACCAGACAAGGCAGATCACATGTGTTCTCCATCTCGCTTGCAAGATTAACGGGTTCGCTCCAATGCAAGAAGGGGGCATAGGTGACGACCCTGTCTCCCTCCGCTCGTCCACCCAGGGAGATGGCCAGGCCGGAGGGGCTGGGCAGTCCGGCCTGGTTGATCTCGCACATGCAATCCTGCGTAAGGTTTGACAGCATCCTTACGACCTGGTCCGGGTCTCGTTGTCGAATGTGATGACTGTGGGACCGGCCGACTGGTCGGCAGGTCAGGTCCGTCGCCGTGGCCAGCGCAGTGCCACCGTGAAGATTGATGCCAATGAAGGTCTTGGCATCCCGGCGGATGACCAGGGCCTGCTGTGGTCTGCCTACGCTACTGGAACTATGCTTGCGGCCATCCTGTCTTCCTGGGTCCTTGTCTGTCTGCAGCAGTGTGCCTGCTTCTTTGATGACCCCGCGGTGGGTCAGATCGTTGGTAATGCGTGATACTGCGCCCTGGGTCAGGTTGAATCGACGCGCCAGAGCCACTCTGGAGATCGGACCGTGCTGGAGGATCTCGACGGCGATGCGGTGGGTGTATTTGGAGGCCGTGAACCAGGCCGGGAATGGCCGTGCTTCCCCTAAGCGGTCATCATCCCCGTGTTGGTTTGATCTCATGTTGTCTCTGTCGGCCACGGCGCCTCCTCACGGACAAACCCCATACACTGAACAGCCTATCCTAATTACTTTCTTAACGAAAGGAACTCGCCGGGGCTGGGAATGAAATATCCCGGTCCCCTATGCTGGTCCGCAGAATCATCTAGGTCATTGTTGCCCGTGCGGATGGTAAAGGAGCCAAATATGAAGGATATCGGCAGTAGGGAAGGATCCCGGCTTGGTCGAATATCGGCCTGGGTCCGCAACGGAGTCGCCTCACTCCTGGCTCTGTTGACCGTCGTGGCAATGGCGGGCTGCGGTTCCGCAGATTCAGGCCTGGTCACTCTGGACTTCTTCCAGTTCAAATTCGAGGCCGCCGACCAGTTCAAGGCCATGGTGGCACAATTCGAGAAGGA
>NZ_JBVPQK010000215.1:0-4523 GCF_058197115.1 Bifidobacterium sp. POST2/T3 (B1) | reverse complement strand
GTGGAAACCACCAATGTGATGGCGATGATAACGACTCCCGCCCAAAGGCCACCCTTCCCTAACGCGTATATCATCGCAGCTATCCAGAAGCCTCGTGACCAGAGGCTTTGTGATTCGTCAACCACTATCCGGGAACCTGACAAAGCCTTGGCAAGCTGTTCCATATGCGACCTATCCGCATTGGTCGCATAGCTTCCGCGCAAGTCCTGGGTGGTAATCTCCTCAAAAGAAACTACTTTCGTTGACTGGTCACGTGTTGAAAAGGAAGGATAATCGTACCCTCCATTTCGTTGAAAAGACTTTTGGTCACCCACAAAGGCCACGAGAACACGAGACTTCATTGAATCACGAAATGAAGGTTGGATTTTGAAGACATTAATCCCTAAATTTCTTGATGCTTGAGCAATCGCACGCACAGCATCCGCCTTGGTCGCGGTATCAACCCTCTCGACGGTGAAAGAGGTACCGGTACCTGCCGGAAGCTCCTGGTCGATAGTGATAAGCATCTCGAATGTCACCACTATGGTGAGAATCAAGGAAGCCCAAATCGTCAACCGTTGAATCCAGTGAATTCGCAAATCACCTCACCCACCCAAAACAAAGAGCAGACACATGCCGGCCGACAAGGCAGGAGCTGCCATTCATGAAGCAACAACTTTCCCAAACTTCCTCATAGTCTTCTCCTTTGAAAGCAAATATGAGGCGAAAACGTTCTACCGCTGACTATTCTACTCCATAAACACAGCTAACTCATTCCGGCCTCTCACACATTGAGACTGCTCTCATGTCACTGACACCGATGTGGAAATCCGAACTGGTACGATGACGCCACCACTCCTGGAACAATACCCCTGCCGGAATTCGAACAACACATAAAAGACCAGTTTGCTTGGTTACACTCACACCATGAGCGTGGGATGTTTAGTGGATGCAGTGCGGAATCATGTAGAGAATGTCGCTGGTGATGACACTGGTGGGGATGGTGGCGGTCAGCCAGTTGCGGGTCTGATGTCAGCCGAGCCGGTTGCTCATCCGTCTGATCTGCTCGCTGGCCTGTCTATCGAGTGAGACCAGTGCCTCGTCGAGGTGTCGTGTGACGTCGTGGGCGAGCGAGTCGAGCCTGCTTTTCTGCTCGTCCTGCAGCCTCAAGAGTCGCTCGTTCACGTACCGCTGCTCGTCGTGCATCTTTCTGAGCTGTGTTTCGTTCCTGCTCGCCGTTTGTTCCACGCTTTCCTCGAACGCCTTGTAGTCAGAGAGGATGACCTTCCTTGAGGCTTCGTTCTGCCTGTCGCCTGAGTCCTCTAATCGCTGCAAGCTGATCAACAGCATCTGGTTGGCCAGTTCCGTCCTGGAGGTTATCGCCTCCAACTGCTCCTTGCGGTTCACCTGGCTGCTAGTGGCGAGATACATTTGCGTGCCCTGGTAGTTCCCGAGCTCCTCGAGTACATGCCTCGTCTCGCGCAGTTGCTCGCTCAGGTCCTCCTCGTTGCTCTGGTTTGGGTTCTCGTCCATGTCTCCTCGTTTCGTCCGGCAGCGATTGTAGTTCCCCGGCCACGTTCTTAATCTGTTCGCGCAGCTTCTCGATGGGCGTCTCCCCAATGCCCGTGAAGCGAAGTTATCCACGGTCAAAATCAAAAATTCAAGTTTTCTAGTATAGGTATATAGGTATATAGGGGATTTCTGATTAGATTTAATGCGCGTGGGGCTAAGAGGGTTTGCTGCATTCAACGTCCCTCAAATTACATTCAAGGTCCATCTCTTGAATTTGGTTTGATTGTGGCTTGTCTGGACGTGATTGCTGTCTGCGCTGGTTGGTGCACTTGGGGTGTGTTGCTGATGGTGGTTTCGTGATTGCTGGTGGGTCTGATGCTTGGGTGGTTACGTTTGGTGGGCTGTGATTGCTGGTGTTTTATGGATGTGGTGAGCTGGTTTCGGGCCCTTTCTGGGATAACGGTGAAATACTCGTTTCTGACTGCGGCGGTTCTTCCGGCGCGCACGTCCGGCTCTGTTCTTTCCTGCCGGCTCCGGCAGGCTTGTACCGCATGCATGGAGGTGGAGAATCTGTCCACCAGGAGGATGGCCCAGGACCGGCTGGCCGTCCTGGACATGCCCTGCGGGATCGCCTACGCGCAGCCAACCGCATGACCGCATAAACGAAGGGCGCCCCCGGACCCGTGATTCATGGGTTCCGAAGGCGCCCTTGCGTCCTGGTGCGGTGGCCATCAGGCGGTTGTCGGCTGCTTGTCCGTGGCCTGGACATCCCGAGCGACGGCCTTGCAGATGATGGCCGACTTGGGGATGCCCCCTTCTTGGTCAGCCGGCTGGCCTTGTTGTCCAGGTCCTTGGGCACCCTGACCCTTCAGGCGTGTCGAGCGGTCCGTGCCTCGGCCCGCCGCTTCTCCAGTTTGTCCAGCTGGCCATGCTCTGGGCCATGAGCGATGCGGCCTGCTCGTCGGTCAGCAGCGGGGCGCCGGGGTCCCGCCGGACGGCGGCCTCCGTGTGGTGGATCAGCTCCCCCCCGGTCGGCTGCGCGGATCATCGCATCGATGTCCTCCTGGTTCTCGGATGTGACTTGCTTGGCCATTTTGCGCTCCTTTCCCCTCCTGCTCGCCTGTCCCTCTCCGCCCTCACCGGGTGGCCTCGGCCCGGCGCAGGCGCATCTGGTCGAACTTCCTCCTGGAGGTCGCGGAAGAACACGTCCTCATCCACTCCGCGGTTCGGATCCTTGCGTCGTACGGAGCCTGGTATGACGTCCAGGCGCTCCCCGCGTTCGGCCTTGGCATTCATCTCCTCCATCTGCCGGCGCTCTTGTTCCGTCTTAGGCTCGTACTCGTATTCGTTCATGGCTATTCTCCTGTACCCAATAACATGGCTTTTTAAATTATTGGTTGGTGTGGTCTGGCCGTCTATCGGTCGTGCTCATGCGACCTGATCAGCCGCCGCCACACGTCGGTGACGGTCATGATCTGGAAAGCGACGAAATCCCCGGGCTCGGCTTCTGGAGTCGATTTGCCGTCCTTCTTCTGGGGCAGAGGTTCGCTTCCTGATGCAGAGTATCCGCGTGATAGGAGTGCCGGGGTTCCAAAACGACGCTGACAGGGGACCGGTACAAGTGGAGTTTGTCTGTAGTGAGACGGAAGATGGCTCAAGGATTGCCATAGTGGGCCCTGCAGGTTCTTGCAGGGCCCATCAGAAACCTGCAGATCGCAGATCTGTTCCAGTAATTGCGCGGAGCGGTTGGGGAATCATCCTTGTCCGGCGATGGTTTTGTCGACGAGTTTGGGCAGTGCCTCTTCGATAGGTTCGTGGATGAGTCGGGTTGCCAGGGAATCGTATTGGGTCGAGCCCATGTTCATGATGGTGATTGGCACGCCCGCCTGGGCTGCTACCGGTACCAGCGAAGCAGCTGGATACACTTCCAAGGTGGAGCCAATCACCCAGAACTGATCGGCCTGGCTGGCCAGCCTCATGCTCTTCTCCATGGCTCCTTCGGGCAGGGCTTGACCGAAGTAGACCACATCAGTCTTGATGATGCCGTTGCATGGCATGTTGCCTTGGTAGGGCATGGGCTTGTGGCAGTGCGGATCGGGTTCCTGATCAAGCTTGGCCATGATGTCGGCCGTCCGATATGCCTGACCGCACTTCATGCAATGGGAGCTGCCGATGGTCCCGTGAAGGTTGACGATGACATCCTCGGAGTTGCCGGCTTTCTCGTGGAGGGCATCGAAGTTCTGCGTAGCCAGCAGGTTCAGCATGCCTGCCTGCTCCAGCCTGGCCAGTGCCTTGTGCGCTACTCCGGGCTGGGCCTTCCAGACTGGTGACTCCTTCTGCCACCGCCATGAATACTCCCGCTGCTTCCGGTCACTCATGAACAGGTCCAAGTCATAAACGTTCATCTGATCGGGATGCTTGGTCCAAACCCCGTCAGGCCCGCGAAAATCCGGTATGCCGGCGGAAGTCGAGATTCCCGCCCCGGTCAGTACTGCAATTGTTGTGCTCATACACCCGTCTTACCATCCGTCAACAGAATCCATGACTCGCAGACCAACATAGTGCGCGAACATACATCTATATCAACATTCATATTCGTAGGCTGTGGATGACTGGCGGTCGAGAACGGAAGGTGAACTCCGCATTGGATACAGCCGACTATGAGCAGAGTTCAAAAGGACTATGAAGGGACTAAGCCGACACGCCAATGGCGCTGGGACCCGATCGTCACTTTGTGAATAAAATGTGTGCATGAAGCCGTGGCGGTGCGCTGAAGTCCAATCTTCGCGACGTCTAAAGTTAAAAAGGGACATGCAACGACACGCCGTCTGAGGGCTTGTTATAGCTTGTTTTGAGGGTCTTTTCGGAGGGGCCGGGTTGCGTTTTGCCCGGCTCGTGGTAAGTTTATCTCTTGCTGCTCAACACGGCGGTTCTTCTTCCGAGAGAAAGCTGAACGCTTGTTGGTGTGGTGGTGGTTTGAGAACTCAAGAGCGTGTTTGTGCTACTTATAGCTTTTTGATTGCCAGTCCGAT
>NZ_JBVPQK010000214.1:0-4544 GCF_058197115.1 Bifidobacterium sp. POST2/T3 (B1) | reverse complement strand
TCCTTCTCGAATTGTGCCACCATGGCCTTGAACTGGTCGGCGGCCTCGAATTTGAACTGGAAGAAGTCCAGAGTGACTAGGCCTGAATCTGCGGAACCACAGCCCGCCGTGGCCACGACGGCCAACAGAGCCAGGAGTGAGGCGACTACGTTCCGAACCCAGGTCGTTATTCGATCAAACCCGGATCCTTCCCTACTGCCGATATCTTTCATATTTGGCTCCTTTACCATCCGTACGGGCAACAATGACCTAGATGATTCTGCGAACCAGAATAGAGGGCCGGGATATTTCATTCCCAGCTCCGGCGAGTTCCTTTCGTTAAGAAAGTAATTAAGATAGGCTGTTCAGCATAAGGGGTTTGTCCGCAATCAGGTCGGACCAGTTTTCCGTGAGGAGGCACCGTGGCCGACAGAGACAACCAGAGATCAAACCAACACGAGGATGCCGACTGTTTAGGGGAAGCACGGCCGTTCCCGGCCTGGTTCACGGCCTCCAGGTACACCCACCGCATCGCCGTTGAGATCCTCCAGCACGGCCCGATCTCCAGAGTGGCCCTGGCGCGACGATTCAACCTGACCCAGGGCGCTGTATCGCGTATCACCAACGATCTGACCCATCTTGGGGTCATCAGGGAAGCCGGCATTCTACCGCAGGCAGACGAACCAGGAAGACAGGATGGCCGCAAGCATAACTCCAATAGCGTAGGCAGACCGCAGCAGGCCCTGGTCATCCGTCGGGAAGCCAAGACCTTCATCGGCATCAATCTTCACGGCGGCACCGCGTTGGCCACGGCGACGGACCTGGCCTGTCGACCGGTCGGCCGGTCTCACAGTCATCACATACGTCAACGCAGCCCAAGCCAGGTCGTGAGGATGCTGTCAAACCTTGCTCAGGAGTGCATGCGTGAGATCAACCAAACCGGATTACCCAGCCCCTCCGGCCTTGCCATCTCCCTGGGCGGTCGGGCGGAGGGAGACAGGGTCGTCACCTACGCCCCATTCCTGCATTGGAGCGAACCCGTCGATCTTGCCACCGAAATGGAGAACACATGTGACCTGCCTTGCCTGATCTTCAATGATCTCGATGCCCTGGCCCTCTACGAAGGATGGTTTGGCGAGGGCATCGGACTGGACCGCTTCGCTCTGATCACCATGGGATCTGGCATTGGCTATGCCTTAAGCGAGCACGGCATGCCCGTCTCCTCGCCGGATGAAGGGTTTGGGCTGATCGGCCATCAGCTGGTGGATCCGGATGGGCCGGTCTGCTATCTGGGCCATCGTGGCTGCGCCCAGTGCCTGACTACAGGCTCCCTGGCTGAGCAGTACTCGCATGCCATCGGGCAGGCCGCCAGCCTCGAGAAGTTGGTCAAAGACCTGGAGGAAGACATGCCGCAGGCGGAGACCCTGCTCAATCTGACCGGTTATCGGCTAGGGGTCCTGATTGCCCTGGTGGCCAACGTGGCCCTGCCTGACAAGGTTCTGGTGGGTGGGGAGACTTCCTATTTGATGAAGAGATGCATCGAATCCGTACGCAAGGGCACTGCCTCATTCCGCCACAGCCAGATGGTCGAGGTCCCTGTGAAGATCATCGACAGCGACTGGCTCCGCTGGGCACAAGCGCCGGCGGCCAGAGCAATCGCACGGTACCTGCAGGGTCCCGAAGAGGCCGATAAGCCCGAATGACTCGGGAAACGACTGGACAGATTCAGATACGGCTCGCTTCAAAAATCACTGCCTCCGCCGGATGAATGACCGGTGGCCGAACTCCCTGAGCTTCCAAGACCGCACCCGGGAGAACCGTGCCTTTGGGACACCACCAGGCCAGAGGGCTTTGTCCACTGCCGATCCGATCCAGGTCACTGCAGATGTCCAAGGGCCTGATCCGGTAATCAGACTTGGAATCCAGGCCGGGAAGCGCTAAAAGCTGCGGAGGGTAATTGACCGAAGAGGTCAACTGGGTGAAGCGGTAGAGCGCCTGCGAGCCGTCAGCAGAGACTACGCCGTCCAAGCGGACTGCCGGGTCCGGCGTATCGCCATGTACTACATGACCGGTGTGCAGCATATGCCGCCACTGCTTATACAGATCGATCCAGCGTCCCAGCTCGTCCAGCTGATCCTGGGGCACGGCAAGCAGGTTCCATTCCACGCCCATATGGCCAAAGAAAGCCATGGCCGCACGCAGACCGAGCGAGGTGGCACGGCCGGTGGAATGGGCGGGGGAATCACCCACATGCTCCCCCAACATCTCCGGCGGCACCAGCAGGGATGTGTACCGCTGGATGTCGGCCCGCTCGACCGGATCCACGCAGTCCGAGACCCAGACCCTGTCGGCAAATTCCAATATGCCCAAATCGATCCGCGCGCCCCCTGAAGCGCAGGACTCGATCTCCAAACCGGGATGCCTGGTTTTCAGGTCGCGCATGATTCCATAGACTGCCTCGGTCTGCGCATGCACGGCAGGACGTCCCGACCGGAGAGAACAGGCCTCGGTCACGTAACGATTGTGATCCCATTTGATGTAGTCGATGCTCAAAAGAGCAATAAGCGAGTCCATGGCATCGAACACATGGGCATAGGCATCGTGATTGGTCAGATCCATGACCTGCTGGTTGCGGCCTTCGACAGGCAACCGGGAAGGCCCTGGGGACATGGCCCAGTCAGGATGATCGCGAAAGACATTCGAGTCCGGACTGATCATTTCGGGCTCGAACCAGAGGCCGAATTCCATTCCCAGCTGATGCACCCTGGCAGCAAGAGCTTCCAGGCTCTTAGGTCCTTCAGGCCATACCTGCCGATCGATGGACCAGTCCCCCAGCCCGGCCTCATCCGAACGCCTGCCCTGGAACCACCCATCATCAACGACAAAGCGCTCCACACCTATACGGGCGGCCCGTTCGGCCAGGGCAGCCAGCTTGTCATAAGACTGGTCGAAGTAAACCGCCTCCCAGGTGTTAAGGGTGACAGGCCTGGAACGTGAGACCAACCCAGGATGCAGGGATCGCAGGAAAGCATGATACCTGTGGGCCGCCTGGTCCAGCCCTTTGCCCCGGGAACCATAAAGCCAGGGCGTGGAATACGCCACCCTGTCGGAATGACCATCAGCAGGGGGAAGCACTATCTCCCCGGCCATCAGAATCTCGCCGCCGCCCAGCAATGCGGGAGCCGAAGGAATCCGCTCGGCGCTGAGCAGACCATTGCCGCTCCAGCCCAAGTGGACCGCATATACCTCATCATGTTCGAATCCGAACCCGGGTCGGCCCGCGCACATGACCAGGGAGGAGTCAAAATCCGGTCGTCCCACCAAGCTTGAACGCTCCAGACGGCCTACGGTCAAGGGCTGACGTTGCGGGCTGCGCTCGCGCAGGTGGTGACCGGTGGTGGTCAGGATCTCGGTCGCCTCAGCCGGCAAGGGAAAAGCCAGCTCCAAGCCGTTGACATCCAGTTCTCTGCCCGTATCCAGGTTGAGCAGGTCCGCACGCTGCCTGACGAGACCGGACGGCAACACCTGGCAACGCCAGGTCAGTCCCACACCCTGGTCCCGGTCGCAGGCGCGAACCGTCAAAGTCGGTGCAGTCAAGTCATCAGACAGGACCGGGCCTGTACCCAGATCTACTGATTCCACCTGGAAGCGGCAAAAGATCTCGACTCCGCCGCGGCAGATGCACAGTCGGCGCTGTCCGGTCCAAGCCTCGGACTGGGTCGGAAGAATGCTCGGCCAGGCCGTCAGGTCCAGCCCTCCCGAGACCCGCTGCGGGGCCAGAGCGTCGTAGGAACCCAGAAGGGCCTGCGGATCGGCCACTGGATCGCCCCAGTGAACGATCCGCGGCAGACCCTTCCCCGGGAAGAGGACGGCAAGGGCCAGCCCGGACTGCTCCATGTAAACCAACCTGAGGGGAACCCCCAGATTCGATTTGCTCTGATAAGACCCCGTCCCTGGGCCGCCGCGATGATCCTCCATGACACCTCCGCCATAAGCCCGACGGTGCCGTTTGCCGACACCGAATAATTAGGCTCCATGCTAGGGACCCGCGGCTAACTTGTCTGGAAGGGCGTGTTTTTCTTACTTGGGAAAGTAATTCATGGAAATCCGCTCAGCGGCCGTTCACATCATCCCTGGTCGGACTGCTCTTCGTGGTGAACGCGGAAGGCCAGCTCGGCCAGGTGAACGCCGTGGGTCAGGAACTCCTGGGTCCGGCAGACGTAGTCATGCTCGCGGCCCAGGCGCGCCAGATAGCCGTTGATGTAGTCCACCTCGGTCGGGCGCCCCTTGGACATGTCCTGGTACATGGAAGGGTAATGAAGCGGATTGCCTATGCGGCTGACGTAGTCCACCTCGTCCAGGGTCTCCTGGCGGGTCTGGATCAGCTGCTTGCCGGCCCGCTCGCAGGCATCATAAGCCTCGTCGATCAGCTGGCGGGACATATCCTTGGCGCCCGGATAGGAGATGAACTGGCCCATGGTGATCTGGTACATGGTGCAGATGGTGTTGACCACCGAGTTGAAGATGATCTTGGCCAGGCAGGTGCCCTCGAAGTTCTCGGTCAG
>NZ_JBVPQK010000213.1:0-4591 GCF_058197115.1 Bifidobacterium sp. POST2/T3 (B1) | reverse complement strand
TCTGCCGAGGATGGTGTCTCCGATATGCGCGTTCATGGTTGCCGAGCTCTCATCAGAAGTGGGGCGTCGCCTGTAGTCGACGACACCGTGGTGGACCTTGCTGTTCCTAGGTACAATCCTAACGGGTTGCGGGGTCGGAGGGGCCGGCGGAGGTCCGGCTATCGCGGATTCTCCATCAGTATCGAACTCAGGGGCCTCCTCAAGGTTCTCCAATGCTGCGTCTATGCCGGGCAGGGCGGAATCGGGGGAGGAGGAGTGCACCACCCTGACCGAGCGGTCGGCCAATCGGGAGGGTCGTCCTTGCAGAGCGTCCAGGCTGCGGACGGGGTGCCTGGCTGTCCTGCCCAGCCGACGGGCCAGGTCGAGCAGAAGCTGGATAAATTCTTCCGTGCGCAGGGCTACCAGGGTCACGGTATAGATAATTGCCGTCAGCAGGGTAATGACTATGCAGATGAGGAGCGCCTGCACCCAGCTCATGTGACCCTGCTGGCCCTGAATCCAGGCACCGACAAGATGGGTCACTGGAGTTTTGACCGTCAGGGCGGCTGCCAGGGCCAATCCTGCAGCCAGGAAAGCCTTGGCGTAGGTGATCAGAATCCGCCGCTCGTCCAGATTCCCCTGGAAGGGGCTGCGCAGCATGTGAGCCAGAACAGGGAAGCTGAGGAGATTGCTCAGGGACAAGCTCAGCCCTACCAACGCCGCCCAGTAACGGGGAGGTAACAAGCGTATGGATACCAAAACCAGTGCTACTTGGATGGTGTTGGAGACGGCCGCGAAGATGAAAGGATGCCGGCCATCCTCGAAGGCGTAGAAGGTGCGCTGAATGAGCAGGAAGGCGCTCGTGGGAACCAGCCCTAGGGACAGGGTTATCAGCGGTCCTGAGATAAGGACAGACTCATGGACGCTTACCGAGGGCAGCAGGGCTCGGGTAATGGGCACCGGAATTGCCAGGAGGACTGCGGCGAAGAAGAACATCACCAGTCCGACATTGCGCAGGGCCTGGCTCAGATCATTGCGGGCATCCCCTATGCGGCCGTCAGAAACCGCCTTGGACAGCTTGGGGAAGAGGGCCGTGCTGACTGAGACGGCTACCAGCGAGTAGGGCAGTATGAAGATGGTGTAGGCGTTCTGATAGGAGCCGTTGCCGGCAATGTCGAATGGGTTGCCCTCCAGGGGGGCGCCGTTGTTGATGCGGGCATTGACCACGTTGGCCAGCTGGTTGATGATGACCACGCACATGCTCCAGGCCGCCACCGAGCCCATGGATCGCAGGCCGATTCCGCGCAGGCCCCAGCGAGGACGATAGCGGAAACCGCTCATGATCAGGGGGATGAAGAGGACCAGCGCCTGGAAGGCCACCCCCGCGGTCCAGGCTCCAGCTGTCAGGGCCACCTTGCCGTTGTCCCAGAAGCCGACCGGCTGATTGCGGGCGTTGCCGAACAAGAAGATGAAGACCAGGAAGCCCAGGCAGCTGATAACGTTGGCACCCACCGAGCTCCAGGCGTATGCGGTGAACCGGCCCTTGGCGGCCAGGATCTGTCCCAGGACCGTGTAGAGCCCGTAGAAGAAGACTTGGGGCATGCACCAGAGAGTAAAGGAGTTGGCCAGCGCCCGCTGCGCGGGGTTCCACTTGGAGTTCAGATAGACGGTGGTCAGCACCGGAGTGCCCAGCATCAGCAGCAGCGTCAGCAGGGCCAGGAGGACCATGGCGACCGTGATCAGCTTGTTCAGCCGGTCTGCTGCGTCCCGCTCCTTGAGGGTGCGCACAATCTGTGGGACCAGGACGGCGTTGAAGATGCCGCCCGAGATCAGAGTGAACATGACCTGAGGAATCATGGCACCGGTCTGGTAGGCGTCAGCCGCGATTCCGGTGGTGCCTATGGCGGCTGCCAACAGTATGGTGCGGATCTGCCCGGTCACACGGGAGGCCGCGGTGCCCGTGGCCATGATGGCGGAATTGCGCCCTACGGAACTCATTCGTCCGGGTCCTTCGTACGGTGGAACTGCCGCCAGAGCCCCAAAAGTCCCAGGAGCACGGCGATGACAATGATGACCATGCCGCTCATGTCGCTCAGCCGTAGATTGCTGGTGATCTGAGCCTGGCGCACCTGGCCGAAGGGTCTGCCCTGGCGGTCCAGCAGGCCGATATCCACATTGGCTCTGCCGGCTGCTGCCACCCTGACCTTGAAAGTCACCTGGGCTTCTGATCGGGCGGGAATGACCGCCTCCGCCATACGTGAGGTGACGATCTCCATGGAGTCGGTTCGCGCGCTGATGCGGGCGTGGACAGGGTAGGGGTGGCTGTTGCTGACGGTCACGGGCATGGAGGCAGTCTCGCTGACGACGTTCAGAGACTCGCTGGGCGTGATGCTGACCCCGTCCAGGAGTCGATGGGATATGGCCTCAGCCTGATCGGCCAAACCAGCGGCGGCTGCGGTTCCACCCAGTGACTTCAGAGCCAGGTCGTCGTGGGCGACAGTCAGCTGGTTCAACCACTGATGCGGATCCTTAGGTTGTCGGGCAGTGGTGTTGGCATCTTGGCGAGCCAGGGCCTGGCTGTCGGTCTTGCCTGCCGTGGCGCTGGCAGTGGGTTGGGAATCCTGCTTGCCGTCAGCCAGGATGGTGGTGGCGAACCGGTCGATCTCAGCCCGGCTGGCGGTCAGGGAGTCCAGGGTGCCTATCGAACCATCGCCATGTTTGGTGCTGCTCTTGGTGCTGTCGAGTTCCAGGGCCTTGAGCAGACTCGACGACCCGCCAGTGAAGTCGGGCGCCTGCATCAGGTTGTCCATGGACTTAAGGCTGATCCATGGGGCATGCTCCAGTTCGGTCATGATCCGGTCTGCCTGCTGGGTGTCCTCATCGGTATCGAAGCAGACCAGGAGGGAGCGTTCGGCGTAGGGCTGTTCCATCTGATAGAAAGCGCTCTGGGCTATGAAGCGGGCCGTCTGCCCGGCCTGTGTCTGCTCCCCGGTGGCGCGTGTGGAGCTGGGGTGGCCTCTGGCCAGGTTACTGAGCTCCCGCTGGGCCGACAGGACGGTCACCTTTCCAGCTTTGGTTTCGATGGTGTACTTGCCGGTGTGGGCGGAGGTGTCGGCACCGACCTCAAAGCCTTGGGGGGCGATGACCGTCTGATAGCCGGCACGGCGGGCGGTGGTGATGGACTCCATGGTCCACTCCCGTCTGCCCTGCCAGGCGTATGTGTCAGGCGCGCTGTCGGTATAGAGCTTGGCCGCGGTCTGGGCGCTCCAGGATTCGGGAGTGACCCCAGCCTGGGCATAGCGGTTCTGATTCTGGGAGGCATACCCAGTGATGTCGAAGTCGGCTGGCTGAATCAGCCCCTGGATCTTGGGACGATTGACGAAGGCGGACAGATAGACCGGATCGCCCAAGGCCTGCAGGGACCCATGTTTGGACAGCAGCTGGCTCTGGTCCTCCTGGCGGCGGGCCCCCTGGCGGGTCAACGTCACACTCCGGTTTTTATCGTTGCCTGAACCTGACTGGGTCATCAGCGCTGTCATGGCCTTGTCGTCAATGTTCCAATCCGAGGAGGTCAGTGGCAGGACCATGGTCAGGGACAGGGCTGGGGTGCCTGCGGTGGGCAGGCCATCCCAGGTCCGGGTCAGAAAAGTGAACACGTCGCTCAGGATCCGGCCCTGATCATCGCTCAGGGAAAGCCGGACGGGTTTGGGCCCCCAGCTTGCCATCTTCTTGATCGCATCTTGATCAGCCGGTACGTTGACAGCAACTTCGATGCTCTGCCCTGCTGGGATTGTCGGTACGGTCTGCGTGCCCAGCAGATCCGGGGTGGGGATGCGGGCTTGGCCTTCAGACCAGGTCTGCATGTCGGCTCGGGAGCTGAAAGAGTAGAGGGCGCTGGTGGACACGCTCAGATGGGCATTCTCCATGGGCTGGTTGGCGGTGTTGGTCACCGCAGCGCGCAGAGCGTAGCCGGACTTGTCGGTCACCACTGGCGTGGACCAGCGCAGGGCCACCTCAGCAGAGCTCTGCTGATTGGTGGCAGCCAGGGCTGGTGCCGTATGCCAAGGGGCTATCACCAAGACCAGCAGAAGGACGATCGTTAGCAGGATTCGAGCCCACCGGGTCCATCGATTGAAAGCATGGGTGCGCTGGCTGGTGCGCCCGCTCGGGCGCAGGGGGGTCTGGATCATGGCTGTTTTTTGTACTTCCTCGCGTAGAGCCAGGCTATTTTACGCTCATTGGGGTAACTAAGCACCGAGGTCAGGTCGGAGAAGTCCACCCAGATGGCATCCTCGGCCTCATGATCGGGGTCGCCTTCCACACTCAGGGAGCCGCCGATCATCCGCAGGACGAAATGATGGACCAGCTTGTGGACCCGCTGGTTGGTTCCGGTGAACCAGTAGTCGATGGTGGCGATGGAATCGGTCACCCGGCCCAGTATTCCAGTCTCCTCGTGAACCTCGCGCACCGCCGTCTGCTCGGGTGTTTCCCCCTTCTCGATATGGCCCTTGGGCAGGCACCATTCCAGATGGCCCGAGCGGGAGTGCCGGGCGATGATGGCCACCCGGTCATGCCGGTCGAAGATCAGTCCGCCCGCCGAATACTCGCGCAC